>NZ_QSPG01000029.1:0-19660 GCF_003436395.1 Collinsella sp. TM06-3
CGTGCTCAAACATTCTCGCTTCGCTGCGAAACTGCGCGCGGAGGAAATACCCCGCCGCCCCGGGGCACCCTCCTGCGCGCAATCAGCCCGTTGTTTAAAACGGAATAAAGGTTAGTGAGGCCCTGGCCGTTTGGCCAGGGCCTCGTTTTGTTAGTCTTTTTGGGACGGGGCTTTTTGACTACTTTGAGGGTGCGCAGGCAGGGCGGCGAAAGTAGCTAAAAAGGCCCCGTCCCAAAAAGACTACCCGCGCCAAATGAGCTAGTTGAGGAGTTGGGCCATGGCGTTGACGAATTTTTGGACTTGGAGGGTGGGCTCGAGCGGGTAGTGCAAATAGACCGGCACCTCGCGACCGCATAGAAACGGTACGCCCACAAAGGCCGGGTGCACGCCCGACCACGCTCCACAGGTGAGCACCGCATCGCCCTTTTCCTCCGCCTCGTTAAAGAGCGCAAAGTCGAAACTATCCACATCGATCACGTCCACGCCGCCGTCGGCCAACAGGTCGATGCGCAGGCTGTCCATGGCATCGTTGCCGTGGCGCAGTACGCGCAAACGCATACCCTCCAAGTCGGCAACCGTGATACGCGTCTTGCGCGCGAGTGGGCTTGTGCGCGGCACATCGATATAAAACGGCACGTTAACGATACGGAGCTTTTGGCAGGCGTCGCCCCAACGCGGGGTCGAAAAACTCGACTGCACCACATCCACCTCGCGGCCAAGGCTGCGCATGACGGTCTCGCGCTCGTCGTAGAGGTCGCTTACCGGCACGATCTCAAATCGCAGCGACGGTTCCAAATCGTGGATGCCCGACCACATCGACAGCGTTTGGCGCCCCGGGCACATCATCGACACGCCCAGACGCACGGCACCGCCATCGCCCGCCGCGCGTCGGGCACGGCGCAGTGCATCCTCGGACTGCCGCATGATCGAGCGCGCGTCGTCCACCAGCAGTGCGCCGGCCGGCGTCACTTTGACGCCCGAGTGCGAGCGTTCGAACAGCGTGATGCCGAACTCGGCCTCGAAGCCCGACACCTGCTTGACGAGCGCCGGAGTCGACACGCGCAATTGTGCCGCCGCACGCGAGAAGCTTCCCAGCTCCGCAGCGGCCGATATGGCCTCAAGTCGTCGATCGTACACGTCAATCTCCCGTTTTCGCGCCCGTGGCCACATGGTGCCACAGGAGGTTGTTTTCGCAGGTCATGCGCTCAATTGAGAATAAACTGCATCGCACAGTGTAAACCTATGGTTAACGCCATTCTAACAAATATGCAATTCACCTGCGCAAATGCAAAGCATACGATAACCAGCGAAAACCACGTGGGTCGGTTAATGGGAGCGACCCACCGGGAGGCATAAGAAGGGAAGTTCCTATGAGCAATTGGCTTAAGCTCGAGGGCGATGTTTGCGCTGTGACTGGAGCGCTCGGCGGCATGGGCGTCGAGATTTGCCGCGAGTTCGCCCGCAATGGCGCTAACGTCGTCCTGCTCGACCTGGACGAGGAGAAGGTCAAGGCCGCTGCCGCCGACCTCGCTGCCGAGTTTGGCATCCACGCCGAGGGCTACAAGATGAACGCCACCGACGAGGCCGAGGTTCAGGCCGCCGTCGGCGCCACCATCGCCAACTTCGGCCGCGTCGACGTTCTCGTCAACACCGCCGGCATCCTGCGCTTCGCAGCCATGGAGGACCTGCCGCTCTCCGACTGGAACGAGGTCATCAACGTCAACCTCACCGGCTACTTCATCACCTCGCAGCGCTTTGGTCGCGAGATGATCAAGGCCGGCCAGGGCCGCCTGGTTCACATCTCCACCGTCGCCAGTCACTCCCCCGAGACGTTCTCGGGCGTGTACAGCTCCACCAAGGCGGGCGTCAACATGATGTCCAAGATGCTGGCTGCCGAGTGGGGCCCTTACGGCGTGCGCTCCAACTGCGTCGAGCCCTGCTTCGTCAAGACCCCCATGTCGGCAAGCTTTTACGCCGATCCCGAGGTCGAGAAGAGCCGCAGCCGCCTCATCGCCACGCGCCGCATCGGCGAAGTCAGCGATATCGCCAACGCCGTCATGTTCCTGGCGTCCACGCGCTCAGACTTTACCACCGGCGACGCCATCAAGGTCGACGGCGGCTTCTCCAATATGATGGGCGACCTCACCGCCAAGCCCGGCGGCCGCCGCGCCTTTGCCGACAACTACCTCAAGAACAAGGGTGTCGAGCTTTGGTCCGACGAGTCCGGCGTCGCAAAGCCGACTGACCAGTAAACCAACCTGACAGGGAGGCACCGCGGACACGCCCGCTCCTCCCCCGTATCGATTAGAAAGAGTCCCATGGCTTCCACCAACTCCAACAAGGGTCGCGCCGTCGTGCTTTCCGCCGCGTGCGTCACCATGTTCTTCATCAGCTCCATCGCGCTGTACTCCGTCGTGTCCAAGAACCTGCTCGCCGTCTACCCCGAGTGGTCCAGCGCACTTACCTGGGCTTTCCCGGTCTTCCAGACCATCATGGCCGTGACGGGCATCTTCGCCGGCCGTATCTCCGACAAGATCGGCCCCCGCAACGTCGTGATCGCCGCCGCCGTGTGCTACGGCGTGGGCTGGTTCATGTCCGGCACCGTCACCGAGCCGTGGCAGTTCTACCTGTGGTTCTCGCTCGTCGCCGCCATCGGCAACGGCCTGGGCTACAACCCCGCGCTCACCACCGGCCAAAAGTGGTTCATCGACAAGAAGGGCCTCGCCTCCGGCATCACCCTGGCCGCTTCGACCGCCGGCCCCGCCGTGCTGTCCCCGGTGCTCGCCTCGCTGCTCATCCCGAGCCTGGGCATCTTTGGCGCCCTCAAGGCACTCGGCGTCATCTTCTTTGTGATGATCGCCGCCTCCGCCCTGTTCCTGAAGGCCCCCGAGGCCGGCTGGCTGCCCGAGGGCTTCGAGGCCCCCAAGGGCGGCGCACACGCCGGCACCTTCGGTGACCTCACCCCGGGCGAGATGGTCAAGACCCCGCGCTTCTGGGTCCTCATCCTCACCTTCGCCTTTGCCGCCACCGCAGGCACCCTGCTCGTGGGCAAGGTTGCCTCCATCGCCGCCGTCCAGCTCTTCGCCGACCCCACGAGCGCCGCTGCCGTCGCCCTCGGCGGCGTGGTGGTCTCCGTCAACACCTGCGCAAACCTGGTCGGCCGTCTGTCCTTTGGCCAGATCATCGACAAGCTCGGCGCCTACAAGTCGCTGCTCATCAGCCTTGTCGTCACCATCGTCGCGCTCGTCATCATGTCGATGAGCTTTACGCAGAGCATGTTCTTTGTGGCGCTCGCCCTGCTCGGCTTTAGCTTTGGCGCCCTGCTCGTCATCTACCCGCCGCTCACCGGTGGCGCCTTCGGTACCAGCAACATCGGCGTCAACTACGGCATCATGTTCCTGGGCTACGCCGCTTCTACCTGGATCAGCCAGCCCATCACCGCCGTGCTGTATCACGCCGAGGCCGGCAGCGCCGCCTACCAGCAGTCCTTCTACGGCGCCATCGTGATCGCCGCCATCGCCGTCGTGCTCACCGTCTACATGATGGTCTCCGACAGCAAGAAGAAGTCCGCCTAGTTGTACCGATGCGACAAAGGGACAGTCCCTTTGTCGCATTCCACCGGTCACCAGCATTAAGGAGTCGTAATGTCTGAGCTCAACCCCGTCCGCATTGCCGTTATCGGCGCCGGCGCCATGGGCCGCAACCACATCCGCTTTGTCACCGAGGAGCCCGAGGCCGAACTCGTCGCCATCGCCGACGCCTTTGAGGGCGCCCGCGCCACGGCCGAGGCCGCCGGCGTGCCGTTTTACACCGATCCCGCCCAGATGATGGACGAGGCCAAGCCCGAGGCCGTCATCATCGCCACCCCCAACGACCTGCACCTGGGCGTTGCCCGCGAGGCCATCAAGCGCAACATCGTGCCGCTGGTCGAAAAGCCGATCTCCAACGACCTCGAGGATGCCCAGGCTTTCGCCGCCGAGGCCGAGACCGCCGGCGTGCCCGTGCTCGTGGGTCAGCACCGTCGTCACAACCCCTTCGTCAACAAGGCCAAGGAGATCATCGAGTCCGGCGAGCTGGGCAAGCTCACCGTGTCGAGCTTCCACTACATGATCTATAAGAATGACGAGTACTTCGATGTCGAGTGGCGCCGCAAGAAGGGTGCCGGACCGATCTTGGTCAACCTGGTTCACGACGTGGACCTGCTCCGCTACCTGCTGGGCGAGCCCGTCGCCGTCCAGGGCATGCAGTCCAGCGCCGCCCGCGGTTTTGAGACCGAGGACTCCGCCGTGGTCAACGTCCGTTTTGCCGATGGCGCGCTTGCGAGCATGACCATCTCCGACGCCACCGCCAGCCCCTGGAACTGGGAGGCCACCGCTCGCGAGGATCCGCAGTACCGCCCCTTCGACGCCGACGCCTACTTTATCGGCGGAACCTTGGGTGCCCTTTCGCTGCCCCGCCTGCATCAGTTCTCCTACGACGGCGCCTCCAACTGGCACAAGCCGCTGCAGATGGAGATTCCGGCCGTCGACCCGGCGCTGCCGCACAAGATGCAGCTCAAGCACTTTGTGAAGGTTGTCCGCCGTGAGGTCGAGCCCGTCGTGACCCCCGCCGACAACGTCAAGACGCTCACGCTTCTCAACGCCATCAAGGAGGCCGCCGAGACCGGCCAGCTCGTCGAGCTGTAATGCCTTAAGAGCGGCCGCGGCAGAAACCCCATGCCGAGCCCCTCGGTCTGCCACAAATAAGCCCCTCTTCTTTACCCCGCGAGCAGCCTCCTGCCCGCGGGGTATTTTGCTACTTTGCCGACGATTTTTCTGGGGCGGGGGCTATTTTGCACCTCGGCTCGATTCGTTCGCCACGAAATGCGCCTATCTACTACGTTTAACCGATCGCCCTTAACCATGCCAAATTTCGCGAAATAAAAGCCGCAGGTAGACGGCTTGCGTATTCTCGGAAAACCGGGGGATGGTCGACCCATACGGTTCAAACGTAGTAGATAGGCCGCTTTCGTGGCGCGGCCCCAAAACAGTCTTTTGGGGCGGGTGGTATCCTCGGTAGCCCTGTGCTGCAAACGCACCTTAAACGCAAGGAGTCCCATGGATCTTATCGCCCAGCTCGCCCGCGAGCTCAACCTTAAGGCCGCCAACGTCGAGGCGGCCGTCAAGCTCATCGACGAGGGCAACACCATCCCATTTATCTCGCGCTACCGCAAGGAAGCCACGGGCGGCATGGACGACGTCGCCCTGCGCGCACTCGACGAGCGCCTGTCCTACCTGCGCAATCTTGAGCAGCGTAAAGAGGACGTCATTCTGCTCATCGACGCCCAGGGCAAGCTCACGCCCGAACTCGAGCAGCAGATTCGCGAGGCCACACAACTCCAGCGTGTCGAGGACCTCTACAAGCCCTACCGCAAAAAGCGCATGACCCGCGCGCAGAAGGCACGCGAGGCCGGCCTGGAGCCGCTCGCCAACATGATCATCATGCAGGCCTCGGCCAAGGGCAGCGCGCTCGACGCCGCCGCGGACTACGTCAACGAGGAGGCCGGCTTCGACACGCCCGAAAAGGCGCTCGCCGGCGCCGCCGACATCGTGGCCGAGACGGTGGCCGAAGATCCCGAGAACGTCGCCGACCTGCGCGCCTTTACGCAAAACACCGCCGACATCGTCGTCGAGGCCACCGACCCCGCCGAGAAGACCCCCTACGAGCCGTACTACAGCTATGATGAGCCACTGCGCCGTATACCCAACCACCGCGTGCTGGCTATCGACCGCGGTGAGCGCGAGGGCAAGCTCCGCGTGCGCGTGAACGTCGACGGCGCTGCCGCTACGGCACGCCTCGGCAGCCGCTGGCCCCGTCGCCAGGGCGTGTTTGCTCCCGTCTTTGACGCCGCCATCGCCGATGGCTACAAGCGCCTCATGGCCCCCTCGCTGGAGCGCGAGGCCCGCGCCAAACTCACCGTTCGTGCCCAGACCGAGGCCATCAACGTCTTTGCCAAGAATCTCGAGGGCTTGCTCTCGGCGCGCCCCGTGCGCGGCGCCCGCGTGCTCGCGCTCGATCCGGGCTACCGCACCGGCTGCAAGGTCGCCGTCATGGACGAGACCGGCAAGCTACTCGACCACGGCGTGGTCTATCCCACCAAGCCGCGCCACGACGTCGCCGGCACCAAGCGCGAGCTCGCCCGCCTCGTCAAGAAGGACGGCGTCAACACCATCGTCATCGGCAACGGCACCGCCAGCCGCGAGACCGAGGAAGTCGTCTCGGAGTTCATTACCGAGCAGGCACCCAGCCTTCGCTACACCATCGTCAACGAGGCCGGCGCGTCGGTGTACTCCGCCTCCGAGCTCGCCAGCCAGGAATATCCCGACCTGGACGTCACCGTACGTGGCGCCATGAGCCTGGGCCGCCGTCTGCAAGACCCGCTGGCAGAGCTCGTCAAGATTCCGCCCCAGTCCATCGGCGTTGGCCAGTACCAGCACGACCTTGACCAGGCCGAGCTTTCGCGCACCCTGGGCCACGTGGTGGAGGACGTCGTCAACCGCGTGGGCGTCGACGTCAACACCGCGAGCGCGAGCCTGCTGGGCTACGTATCTGGTATCACGCCGAGCGTGGCCAAGAACATCGTGGCCTATCGCGAGGAAAACGGCGCCTTTACCGATCGCCGGCAACTCAAGAAGGTCCCCAAGCTGGGACCCAAGGCATATCTCAACGCAGCGGGCTTTTTGCGCATCAGCGGCGGCAAGAACCCGCTCGACGCGACAAGCGTCCACCCCGAGAGCTACGAGGTGGCCACGGCCGTCCTGGAGCGCACCGGCGTTGCGGCAAGCGAGCTCAGCCGCGGCGGCGTGCCCGACATCGAGCGCCGCCTGGGCAGCATCTCGGCGCTGGCAAGCGACCTGGACTGCGGCACTCTCACGCTCATCGACATTGTCAACGAGCTCAAGAAGCCCGGCCGCGACCCGCGCGACGACGCGCCCGAGGTGGTCTTTAGCCGCTCGGCACTTTCTATTGACGACCTGGAGCCCGGCATGGAGCTCAAGGGCACGGTGCGCAACGTCGTCGACTTTGGCGCCTTCGTCGACGTGGGCGTGCACCAGGACGGCCTCGTACACATCTCCAAGCTGGCCAACCGCTTCGTCAAGCACCCCAGCGACGTGGTGCGCGTCGGCGACACGGTCAAGGTATGGGTCGAGAAGGTCGATCGCGACCGCAAGAAGATCTCCCTCACCATGGTGCAGGGGAAGTAAACCGCCAAGCAAGGGTCCCCCCTCTCGCGACGTGCAAAATCGCGAGTATTCTGCAAATTCCACCGTTCCGGATGCCCCTCAGAGACGAAAAAGCAAGAAACAGCCCCCGTTTTAGCGTCATCAGAGCCAAAACGGGGGCTGTTCCATGCTTCACCCAGCTGGTAAAAGCCTTTACCTTGCTGAATACTCTCAATTTTGCACGGCGCAGGCGGGGGTACCTTTGTCCACGGCAGGATATGGAAGCCTATCACCAACCTACCGGCAAGTTCGTGTCGGCAGCCCCGGCCTTTCCTTTGCCTAGCGCGACCCTCGCGAAGCGCGTGAGCGATAGGGAAAGGAAAGGCCGGGGCGAACAACCCGCGATGTAGCCAGCGTTCGCGTTACGGCAGGATATGGAAACCGAGCGAGGCGATATCCTTGGCAAAACCGCGCACGGTATCGAGCGAGACCTCGTACGGGTCACGGCCGATGTTCTTACGCTTGGCCAGGATGCTGTTGGGCACCGTGATGATCTGGCAACCGCATCCTTCCGCCTGGTAAATATTGATAAGCTCGCGCGTGGACGCCCACAGGACCTCGCAATTGGGCTTGGCGGCGGCCTTCTTGACCGACTCCGTCATAAACGGAATGGGATCGACGCCGGTGTCGGCGATGCGGCCGGCAAAGAGCGAGATGATGGACGGCGTCTCGGCGTCAACGGCCTCGACCATCTCATCGACCTGCGTAGGCGTAAAGATGGTGGTGACGTTGACCTTGATGTCGTCGGCCGAAAGCTTGCGCACCAGCTCGGCGGTGGACTCGCCCTTGGTGGTCACGCACGGAATCTTGACGTAGACGTTATCTGCCCAGGTAGCAATCTCGCGGGCCTCGACCTCCATGGTCTCGACGTCGTCGGCAAAGACCTCAAACGACACGGACACATCGGTGATGTGGGCCAGGACTTCCTTGGCAAACGCGCGGTAATCCGTCACGCCGCCCTTCTTCATAAGGGACGGGTTAGTCGTGAAACCCTGAACGTTGCCGTTCTCGTACATGTCGAGCATGCCCTCGAGGTTTGCACCGTCAGCGAACACCTTGATTGCCATCTGCCTGATTCCTTTCGTTAGCATACGGGCGTTGACTGCTAAACACTTTACCTACGTTTATCAAGGCGTGAGCTGCGGGTTTTTATCTTCTCGGCGAACGGTTTTGCAGATTTACCATTTTTTATCGACGCCCCAGCGGCAAAACGTTTTTGCCGATCATTGCGTTTGGTTCCGTTCACGGAACAGAAGCAGCGCCTCACCGGCTCATATTCACAATCGCTCCAAAGCAAAAAGCGGTGACGCCTCATTTGAGACGTCACCGCTTCCGTGTAGGAGCCGGTTATCGGAGCTCCGCCCGATTAGGGCTTAACGTGTGCCTGGATTACTCTTCCTCAACGTGATTGATCACAGCACCCTTGGTGTGGATGAAGTTGGGGACGAAGGCAATGACCAGAAGGACAGCGAGAATCGCATAGACACCGGTGGTACCGAAGGCCTCGGCAGCGCGGCCAAGCGTAATACCAATGACGGAGAAGTCGAAATCGCCGAACGTAGTGTTCTTGAAGCCAAAGACGTCAAGAACGGGCAGGAGCAGAGCCGGGGCAAAGGTGATGAGCAGGCCGTTGACGAAAGCACCAAGAGCTGCGCCCTTGCGACCGCCGGTAGCATTGCCGTAGATGCCTGCGGTAGCACCGCAGAAGAAGTGGGGAACCATGCCCGGGATGATGAAGATGCCCAGGGTAGCGCCCACGATGAACATACCGACCACGCCACCGATGAAGGAGGCAACAAAGCCGAGGATGACGGCGGTGGGAGCATAGGGGAAGAAGACGGCGCAGTCGACGGCGGGGATGGCGCCGGGGATCAGCTTGTTGGAGATGCCCTGGAAAGCCGGGACCAGGTCGGCAAGGATCATACGAACGCCGTTGTAGACGATAGTGACACCGACGGCGAAGGACAGGGCACAGGTCAGGGCATAGACGATTACATTGTCGCCGCCAGCGGTCTTGGTAACGACCGCAGGATCTGCGATGTAAGCGGCGAAAGCGGTAACCAGGTAGAAGAAGGCCATGGTAAGAGCCGTGGAGATGGTGGTGTCGCGCAGGAAGGAGAACTTCTCGGGAACCTCGATCTTCTCGGTGCTGTTCTCCTCGGCGTCCTTAGCAAAAAGCGTACCGACTGCAGCGGAGATGTAATAGGCGAGTGAACCGAAGTGGCCCATGGCGATTTCATCGCCATCGGTAACCTTCTCGGTGAAACGCTGACCAACGGCGGGAAGCATAGCGCTCACGAGGCCCAGGAACATGCCGCCCACGATGACAAGCTGGACATCCTGGAAGCCAGATGCCTGCAGAACGGCAGAAAGCAGGCAGGCCATAAACATGCTGTGATGGCCCGTCAGGAAGATGTACTTAAACTTGGTAAAGCGGGCAATGATAATGTTCACGACGTAGCCGAGAATCAGGATCATCATGGTCTGAACGCCGAGGACGCTCTGAGCCATCGAAACGACGACCTCGTTGTTGGGCACGACGCCGGTGATGTGGAAACCGGTCTCGATGAAGGTACCCAGCGGAGCAAGGTTCTCCTGAACAACAGCGGCGCCGGCAGACAGCATGATGTAACCAAGAATGGGCTTCAGGGTGCCCGTCATCACCTTGTGGGCAGGACGCTTAAGCGCGACAAGGCCCACAAAGGCAAATAGACCCATAATCCACGCTGGCTTGGTCAGAATCGATTGGATAAACTCAAGTATGGGAAGGATGGCTTGCATCTGCGCTTCCTTTCTCTCTAACGTGGGCGCGTTTCCCTCTTCCACAGGGAACCGCCCTTTTTTGTGCCGCTTTAGGCGTTAGCGGCGGCCGCCTTGATTGCCTCGAGAGCGTCTTCGCGGATCTTCTTCTTGTTCACATAGCTGCGAACGATCACAACGTTGCCGTGGAGCTCGGGGGCGAGCTCCTTAACGGTGATGAACAGATCCGGATTTGCGGAAGAAGCACCGTTCAGGTCCATAGACTCAACGTCGGCCTTGATGCCCTCCTCCTCGCAAAGCTCCTCGACTTTGCCAGCGAGCATCAGGCTAGACCCGATGCCGTTTCCGCATACGGTGATGATATGCATGGCAACCTTCCTCTCCTACACGTGACGGTTTTCCGTCTATCCAAAAGCGGCGACGCATCGCCGTGCCATTAAGGCCTAAAAGAATGAACGCATGGTCTCCAAAACCTGCTCGGGCGTATCGCATGCGCTGAGCTTGGCAACGCAGTCCTCGTCCTCGAACATCTGCGAAAGCTCCGCCAAGCAGCCAAGATGAGCCTTGGGGTCGGGCGCGCAAATACCCACGAGCACGTGAACCGGATCGAAATCCTCGTGTCCAAACGCAACGGCTGGGTCAAGCGTGACGATACAGATTCCCGCTTCACTCACATTGCCATCTGCCTGAGCGTGGGGCATGGCGATGCCCTCTTCCAAGACCATATAGGGGCCGAATTTGTGAACCGATGAAATCATGGCGTCAACATAGCTCTGGTCGCATTTGCCAGCGTCTACGAGCAACTTACCGCATGCCCTGATCGCTTCCTCCCAATCGGAGGCCTCGACGTGGCAGGCAACAAGCTCGGGCTTAAGAAGATCGGTCAGCATGCTCGTCCCCTACTCCTCGGGCAAGATATGAAAACCAAGCGCCTGAACGTCGCGGGCAAAGCCCTTGACCGTATCAAGCGAGTACTCAAGCAAATCTTTCCCGAAATTCTTGCGCTTGGCAAGAATGGCATTGGGGACCGTAATGATCTGGCATCCAACGGACTCCGCCTGGAAGATATTGAGGACCTCGCGCGTAGACGCCCAGAGAACCTCGGCAGCAGGCTTAACGGCAGCCTTCTTTACGGACTCCGCCATGAGGGGCAGCGGATCGACGCCGGTATCGGCAATGCGACCGGCAAAGATGGACAGAATAGAGGGGGTCTCAGCAGAGACGGCATCGACAAACTCGTCGACCTGCTCGGGCGTGAAGATAGTGGTGACATTCACCTTGATGCCGTCGGCAGAAAGGCGCTTGACCAGCGCGGCAGTGGACTCACCCTTGGTGTTGAGCGCCGGGATCTTAACGTAGACGTTGTCTGCCCAGGTTGCGATCTCGCGAGCCTCGGCTTCCATACCCGCCTCGTCGTCGGCGAATACCTCAAAAGAGACCGACACATCAGTAATGTGCTCAAGAACCGTCTTGGCAAAAGCGCGGTAGTCGGTCACGCCGCCGGCCTTCATAAGGGAAGGATTGGTCGTGAAGCCCTGAACGTTGCCATTGTCATGCATGTCAAGCATACCCTCGAGGTTAGCGCCGTCGGCAAACACCTTGATCGCCATGTTCGGTCCTTTCTCATCTAACACTATTGCTATCGAAAGCCTTCTTCTTTGTTTCAAAAGCTTTTCGGCTTTCTTTTATAAACTATTTCAAAAGCCATCGAAAGCTCAATTGTCAACTTTCCGTGAACGGTCGAATATCGGGTGTGAACGTACTTCTTTTGGGCGGCACCTTCAGAATGAGACTCTTTATAGCCCGTCTACGTGCGAACTATCTGCTACGCATGCATTTGTGACATGCCATTCCGTTCTTTTGATTCATTCGAATTTGCCTTGTTCTTTTCATATCGATACGTTATATTTCGATTACGAAAGGCGCATCTTTTACCTTTTGTTCAAAAGGAGCGGCATATGTCATCTACTTCAGACCTTTCACCGGCCGAGCGTCAGCGATTTATCATGAATTGGCTGGCCGAAAAGCCAAATATCTCGGTATCCGACATCGTTCGCCGTTTTTCGGTTTCGGAAGTCACCGCACGACACGACCTCATCTCGCTGGAATCCGAAGGCAAGCTGCGTCGCGTACGCGGCGGAGCGGTATCGCTTTCTCGCTCCAACGCAATCTCGTATCCCGAAGAGCGCATCAATGTCCAAGTCGAGGCCAAGGAAGCCATCGCCGCAACCGCAGCAACTCTTGTTGATGATGGCGATGTTCTGGTAATTGATATCGGCACCACAGGCTTTTACTTCGCTAAGGCCCTCATGGACAAGCGTGAGATCACCATTATCACCGGCGATCTTGCAATCGCGAACTACGCCAGCTTCAATCTCCCCAATGCTTCGGTAGTGCTGCTGGGCGGCTCCGTGCGCAAGGGCCACCTCTATCTCGCGGGCGCACTAACGCTCGACTGCATGAGCAAACTACATGCCGACAAGGCGTTTGTCAGTGCCGACGGATTCCACCCCGACCACGGTTTTACCGTCGAGCACGACTTCTCGGCCATGATCAAGCATATGTACCTTACCAACTCAAACCAGGGCTACATGATGGTTGACCAGGGAAAGTTCAACAAAACCAGTTTTTATCAGTCCGCGCAGATCGATGACCTCGACGGCATCATCGTTGATGGAGACGACGAGAGCATCATGACGGCGGCGATCGAGAGCAGTCGCAGTCATCCCAAGCTCTATATTGCAAAATAGCTCAAATGGCCGGGTCGCCCCCACTGCGGGCGACCCGGCCATTTATTAAATCAACCCAAAATGCTGCATCGCTGTGACGGTACCGTCGTGTGCGACATCGTCGGTCACGTAGTCGGCGAGCGCCTTGACTTCGGGCATGGCGTTGTCCATGGCGACAGCCGTCTCGACAGCGGCGAGCATACCCAGATCGTTGCCGGAATCGCCAAAGCCAAAGGTGCGCGCGTTGCCGGTGCGACCTAGATACGCCAGCGCCCGCGCCAGGCCCACGCCCTTGTCGATGCCCTTGGGGCTCAACTCGCGATTTGTTTGCTGGGCTCACTTGGAAGAGCGGCGGTAAACGCATCTCCCGGTTAATCCGGCACCGCCGAAGCGAACCCCACACACGCCCGCCGGCAAGCGGCACGCGCCCGCCAACGCAAAGGTCCGGCGGGACGCACCTAGCATCCCGCCGGACCGTCACTCGTCCAGGAGGTCGCCGCGACGAGCCCCTAGATCTTCGCAAGCTCCTCGGAGATGACGCGACAGACATCCTCAGCCTGAGGCATCACGCCGTACATCTCGAAGAAGCCGTGGTCGCAGCCGCGATAACGAATCGCAGTGACGTCAACGCCCGCATCCTGCAGCCTCTTCGCGAACAGCTCGTCCTGATAGCGCAGATAGTCATACTCGGAAGAGATGATGACCGTGCGGGGGAACGCGCTCACGTCCTCCGCGAACAGCGCGGAAATCAGCGGGTCGAGCATCTTGTCCGCATCGCCGTTGACGTACATGGGCGGAAGGTCGTTGTTGGCGAGGCGAATGCGATCAACCCTGCTCAGCGCCTCGGGCCTCTGCTCATCCACGACCTCGTACAGGTCATAGGACCACTCATCCGGAACGGGACCGCCATCAACGAGCGGATAAAGCTCGACAACCGCCTTGATCCTATCCGCGTGAGAGCCCTCGAGCACGACGGCATTCGACAGGCTGCCACCCGCAGAGTCACCAGCCACGGCAATGCGAGTCGCATCAACGCCCAGCTCGTCAGCGTGATCGACAAGCCAGTCGAGCGTCTTCACGCAGTCCTCGACGCCACCGGGGAACATCGTCTCGGGAGACAAGCGGTACTCCGGATAGATCGCGACGCAACCCGTGCGCTCCACGATGTCGCGCAGGCAGTTCTCGTACTGGCCGATGTTGCCCACCATGAACCCGCCGCCATGGATGAACACGAGCGCGGCAGACCCATCCTCGTGCCCCTCCGGCGTGAAGATGTGCAGCGGAATGCCCTTGTCGCCGAAGTTCATGACGACGGTCTTCTTGGCAACGTTCGCGCCCCTCACGACGTGGGTCTCCTTGTTGGGCGCGGAGCGCCACGCGATCACGTCCACCGGTCCGGCCGGCGCCGACCCCGCCGCAGGAGTCGCAGCGAGCTTCGCGTGCGCACGAGCATAGACGCGCGGATCGAGCACGTGCTCGCGGTCGTCACCCGGCACGGGCTTCAGCATCAGCCTCAGGCCGTTAGGCTCGACAACCTCCCTCGCGCCACTCTCAAGCACCTCAAGCTCGGAAGTGGGGTACTTCCTATCCTCGGCGCTCATGGCTAGCCGATCTTCAGCTCGTCGAGCCTGGCGTCGAGCTTGGCCATCTCGTCGGCGGAAAGCTCCCACTCGAACGTCTCGCAGTTCTGAATCGCGTGGGCGTCCGTGCGCACGCCCACGAGAGCGGTGCCCACGTACTCCTTCTGGGTGCTCCAGTTCACGGCAACCTGCGCCACGGGTTTGTCGTGGGCCTCGGCGATCTCGTCCATGACCTTGAGCAGCTCCTGGACGCGCGAGAACTTGGGCTCCCGGAAGTAGTCGTAGAAGCCACCGCGGACGTCGCCTTCCTCGAACTTCGTCAGCTCGCGGAACTTGCCCGACAGGATGCCCGCGCCAAGGGAGCCATAGGTGAAGGAGTCGATGCCACGCTCGTAGCCCCACTTGATGAGGTCCTCGGAGGAGCGGTCAACCATAGAGTAGGGCGGCTGCTGGACGTCAATCTGAGCGACCTTCTCGCACTCCTCGATCATCTCGGTCGTGAAGTTGGAGACGCCGATGTGGCGAATCTTGCCCTGCTCCTTGAGGAGCTGGAGGGCGCACATCGTCTCGGAGAACGGAGTCTTAGCGTCGGGCCAGTGCACGAAGTAGAAGTCGATGTAGTCGGTGCGGAGGTTGCGCAGCGAGCTCTCGACCTCCCTCATGATGTTCTTGAACGAGGAGTCGCGGTCATAGCCGGCGGCGCTGGTGATCAGGCCAACCTTGGTCGAGAGCAGGTAGCTCTCTCTGTCGACGCCCCTGAGCGCGTTGCCGACGACCTTCTCGGACGTGCCGTTGCCATAGCACGGCGCGGTGTCGATGAGGTTGACGCCGTGATCGAGCATGGTGCGGATGGCGGACATGCTGGCGGCGTCATCGTTCTCACCAAAGGAGTCGCCGCCGATCGCCCAGGTGCCCACAGCGAGCTGGGAGACGTCGACATCGGAATTCTTGAGGTGCGTGTAGCGCATGTTCTCTCCTTCTAATGGGGCGGCACGCGTCGAATGTCCTCGATCGCGTGCCGCCGGGAATTGCCTTAAACAAGCTTCGAATGATCCGGAAGCCGCCCTACACGATGCCCACGAGGCCGAGGACGAGCGCCAGAATCATGATGCCAACCAGGATGATGTTGACGTTCACGTTCTTCTTGCGCAGGAGCCAGAGGACGACGAGCGTAAGCCCCAGGGGCACGATGCCCTTGAAGATCGAGTCGAGGTAGGTCTGGATCATGACGGGGTCAGAGTCCTGAACCGGAATGGACAGGATCGTGTTGAATTGGACGTTCGCCGCAGTCATGGCACCGATCATCACGAGGCCAACCGTGGAGGTCGCCTTGGTGATGAGCTTCATGAGACCACCCTCGTACATCTCGGAGATGAAGTTGGTGCCCATGCTGAAGCCGAGGTAGGTCATGAAGTATCGGCAGAGGATCGACGGGATGTTGTAGATCAGCAGGAACATGATCGCGCCGAGGGGCGAGCCGCTCATGGCGAGGTTGATGCCAATGCCGGCAGCGATGACACGCAGGACGCCCCAGAAGATTGCGTCACCGATGCCGGACATCGGGCCCATCAGGGAAACCTTGATGCCGTCGATGGACTCGGTGTCGAAGTCTTCGTGCTGCGAGTTCTCCCTCTCCATGGAGGCGACGAGGCCCATGGCGAACGTGCCGACGTTCTGGGTAATGTTGTACCAAGTCGTGTGACGCTTCATGGCTTCGGCACGGGCCTCGGGGTCATCGGCGTAGTAGCGGTTAAGCGCGGGCTGGACGGAGTACAGCCAGCCGTCGGCGCCAGCCTTGACGGAACCGCCGGCGCAGGAGGCGAACACGGAGAAAGAGCGCAGGAAAATGCTGTTGAGCATCTTCTTGTCTTCAGGGCTCACATTCTTGGTCAGGTTGCTCATGCGAAGAAATCCTCCTCGTCGCTGGTTACAGAGTCGTTGGAAACGGCCTGGGTGGCCAAGCCCTTCTTGGTGAGATCGAAAATCTCCTTGTCGCGGAGGGCGGAGGCAACCGCGATGATGACGCCGAGAACCGCGATGGCGATCATCGGGAGGCCGAGGTACTGGTAGAGCGTGAAGCCCAGGAAGAAGTAGATGCTGAGCTCGGTGCTCCACAGCATCTGGAGCAGGAGCGCCATACCAACGGCGGGCAGGAGGGCGCCCACGGCGTTGAGGCCGCTCATGACATTGGCCGGAATCTGGTTGACAATGGCGGCAACGGGCTCAGCGCCAAGGTAAACGCCGAGGAAGGCGATGAGGCCAAAGGCGGCGTACTTAACGAACCAGAGAACGAAGTGCTGAAGCGCGAGGCCCTTTTCGTTGCCCTCGGCGGCCATCTTGTCAAAGGTGGCGGCGAAGAACGCGAGGAACACGTTGTTCATGAAGATCGAGAGGAACGCGGTGACGACGCCAACGGGAACGGCCAGCGTGATGGCGGCGCCTTGGTCGATGCCGGCGCCAACGGTGAAGGCGACGGCGAGGGCGGTCGCGGTAACGGGCTCGGCGGAGATGGCGCCACCGATGTTAACCGCGCCCATGAAGATTGCCTCGAGAGAGGCACCGATGATGACACCGGTCTTGACGTCGCCCATCAGAAGGCCCGCAACGAGGCCGACCACGAGAGGACGCTCGATCATACACTGACCGAGAACCCAGTTGCCGCCGTAGCAAATCAGCACGGTCAACCAGGCCATTACTGCTAACCCAATCATTTGACTTCCTTTCTCTCATTTCATTTGACCGCCTGGCCAAATCCCCTTATTTCTCCGCCGCCTCGATCAGACTCTTGAGAGGAGTCTTGGGATTGGACGGGATAAGCTGATGGAAAACCGGAATACCCTGCTCGCAAAGCTCCTTCGCGGCCTCGAGCTCATCCGGGTTGAGCATGATCGTGGAGTTGAGGGCGACCTTGCTATCCGGATCGGACTTGTCGAAGCGGCCGACATTGGCAACGTTCACGCCCTCAATCTTGCCCGGTGCGCCTTTAACGAGCTCAAGCACGTCACGCACGCAGTTGGTGAGCGCGAAGATGCGCATGGAGTCCGCACGCGGATCGTTCGCGATGCGGCAAGCATCCGGAACATCCTTGACGAGGAGCTTCTGGCCCGCCGGCGTACCCATGGAAAGCGTCATGCGAAGGGCATCGCTCTCCACGGCGTGCTTGTTGGCGACGATGATCCTGGTGGTGTTGAGCTCCTTGGTCCACACCAGGGCGACCTGCCCGTGAATCAGACGGTCATCGACTCGAACCTGAACAATCATTGTTTCCTCTCCTTACTTATTAGTGCTCTCTAATCGAAGAAGTCTCCGTCGGACCCCTCGTTGTCCGCGGCCTTGCTCGGAGGCTCGACGACCTGCATCGTCGCCCTCGCCAGCTCGACGCTCTGCTTGATCGAATCTGCCGTGACCGCCTCAGCGCCGAGGAGCGCCTCGATCACGAGGCCGAGGTTCATACCGGTAACATGGACGATCCCGCGCTTCTCCGGCTCCATGAGGACGACCTTCTGGAAGACGGAGCCACCGTAGATGTCGGTGAAGATGATGGCCTCGTCCTCAGGGCCCACCGAGTCAATAAACGCCTGGATGCGAGGGGTGAAATCGGAGTCGTCCACGTAGCAGTCAACTGCTTCCACCATGTCCGCCATACCGGTCAGGATCTCGATCGAGCTCCTGATTCCGCTTGCGAGGTGACCGTGCGACGCGACAAGAACTTTCTTCATCGAGTCTCTCCTAGAGCGAATAGTGGTTGGGGTTCAGAAGCTGGATCTTGCTTGCGACGAACGCGCGCATGTCGGGGGCGGCGTCCATCAGGAGGCCAACGCCGTTGCCGTCGTTCTTGCCGGAGCTGATGTCCTTCTCGAAGGCGCGGTACATGGAGCGGAAGTACTCCGTGGCGATGTTGAACTTGCTCATGCCGAGGTTCACGGCCTCCTGGAGCTGCTCGTCGGGGATGTCGGAGCATCCGTGCATGACGAGGGGGACGCTGACGGCCTCCCTGCAGGCCTTGATGCGCTCCATGTCGAGGTTCGGGACCTTGACGTAGGGGCCGTGGGCGTTGCCGACGGCGATGGCGAGCGAACCACAGCCGGTGCCCTCGACGAACTCCTCGGCGAGGTTCGGGTCGGTATAGTGGTCGCTGTTCACGAAGTCGTTGGCGTCGGAGCCGTTGCCGACGTGGCCGAGCTCGGCCTCGATGTCAACGTCGAAGATCTTGGCGACCTGGACGACGTCCTTCGTGAGCTGGAAGTTCTCCTCATAGGGAAGCGAGGAGCCGTCGACCATGACGGAGGGGAAACCGGCCTTGACGCCCTTGACGGCGATCTCGTAACCAGCGGAGTGATCCTGGTGGACGGCGACGGGCACGCTCGCGCGCTCGGCGTAATAGCGGGCGGCGAAGGCGATGATGTCGAGGGCACAGTGGTCCTCGAAGCCGGGCCAGTACTGGATGATGATAGGCATGTGCTCATCCTCGGCGGCCTGGATCGCATAACGGATGGTCTCCGTGTTGATGACGTTGATCGCGGGCACGCCATAGTGGTGCTCGGTCGCATGTTGAAGAAGCTCGTTGACCTTGATGAGAGACATCTTTGTCTTCCTTTCACTTGGATAACCATTGGATTGGACAGTTCTCAGCTCGTCAGCTGGTTGAACACGAAGAGAAGCGCGAAGCAGGCAGGCGCTTGCAAAACGCGGTGGAACCTATGCGGCCGACTGGCCCTCAGGCTGTGGCGCTGCGCTTCGACGCCACAGCACGTACGCCACAAAAGCAACGACCGCAGCAATCGTTGAAGCGAGGGCGAAGGCCAGAAAACCCGCGTGCGTGCCGAGCGCGTCGCACGCCCAACCGCCAAACAGGTTCGCAACCACGACGGACAGACCGCTCTGAACCATCGCGAAGGCGCTCTGACCTCGAGCGCGACAATCCTCGTAAGTGTGGTTGGCAATGTAGGTAACGCAGGAGTAGTAGACGGTCATGTAACTCACGCTCTGCAGCAGCTGGCCGCAGATCATGACCGGGACGATGCCGGTGCCCACGAGCACGAGCCTGAGCGCCGCCATGAAGCAGGAAAAGATCAGGAGGCTCATCTCGCCGAAGCGCCTGACCAGCTTGGAGGAAACGAGCAGGATGGGGATCTCGCTCGCAGCGGAGACCGCACTCAGGACGCCCACGAGGTTCTGACCCTCGCCAAGCTCGACCGCGTAGCGGCCCAAGAACGCCCCGATGAAGCCAATCGCGGCCGAACTGATGAAGGCGAAGACCAAGACGAAGGCGATCTCATTGCTGGTAAACAGACACTATGACCCAATCCAGGGGCACGGAAACGACAGG
>NZ_QSPG01000003.1:0-156884 GCF_003436395.1 Collinsella sp. TM06-3
CATTGTGGCCCTTGACAGTGGATTGGGTCATATGAGCGAGCAGTCTCAAAGTGCCCCAGGTTGGCGCGAAAGAGGAGCGACGCGTACTTCCGTACGCGAACGACGGTTTGAGCGACAAGATGGGGGTGCTTCGGGGCTGCGCAGCATCAACGTGGCCGCCGTTCGGTAGAACGGCGGAACAAAGTTATTCCCCGGGGCGAATATTCGCGTAGAACTCCGCCCCATCATCGAGCCGCAGGATGCCCACGCGACCGAACTCGGAGCCGGTGGCGGCAGCGCAGTCGATGTCGATGCGATCGGGCACACCGGCGGCATCCTCGCCGCCCAGGCGCACGATCTGCCCGCGGCCCGACTCCTCATCGAGCCCCGCAAGACCACCGACCTCGCAATAACGCCCGAGCGACACCGTTGGCGTGTGACCGCTCACCACGACCGGACCCTTGCCCTCGGCAGAAAGCAGCCCGGTCGGCGCATCCCAATAGCCGTGACGAATCCACAGCAGGTCATCGGCCGACTGCACCGCGAGCATCTGCTGCAGCAGCTCGCGATCGGCACCCACCGCTCCAACGCCATCGGCACAATCGACGCCATGCTCAAGCAAAAACGCGCGCGCCGCCTTCATCTCGATTCCAGCATGTACCAGCAGATACGGGCGCTCCTCGGTCTCGGCCACCGCGTAGAGCGGCAGCGCGGCCATCCATCGCACGGGCTCCTCGTATGCGTCAAATTCCATGTCGTTGAGCTGCTCGCGCGTCGTCCAGCCACCGTTGATATCCCAGGTCTCGGCATCGAGCGGATCCTGGCCAATGATGGCATCGAGCATGATCTGCTCGTGATTGCCCTTGAGCACGCGGGCGTTGGGCAGCGAGCGCACGAGCTTAATAACGCCGACCGGATCGGGCCCGCGATCGATCATGTCGCCCAGC
This sequence comes from Collinsella sp. TM06-3, assembly GCF_003436395.1. NCBI lineage: Bacteria > Bacillati > Actinomycetota > Coriobacteriia > Coriobacteriales > Coriobacteriaceae > Collinsella > Collinsella sp. TM06-3. Next base: position 927 of record NZ_QSPG01000003.1, read on the forward strand.
ACGTACAGCGTGTCGTCGGACGCCAGCGAAATCTTAGACAGGGCCTCGTCAAGCGCACGCACGTGCCCGTGAGCATCAGATGTCACATAGATCGCCATGGTACGCCTCTCCTTGCATTGCGGCCGAAGCCCGGCGCCGCAACTAAAACTTCAAGTTGAACTTAAACGTTACCCATTGTACTCCGTTGCAATAAAGCTGGAAAGGGTTTCCAAGCAGAGGCAAAGACGGCAGCCGTCTATGACGATATCGCGCACGCCCGCAATCCAACCCCATAAACCCACCATCTTTGGGTACAAATAACCGCAGACAACTGACCGTGCCACGCCAACCACCCAGGAGCGGACACCATCCATGAACCAGATCCTTCTCTTTATCGGCCTCGTTATTATTCTGTGCCTGACCATCAAGCCCGTCGGCAAAAAACTCCCCTTCCCCACCCTGCTCATCTTTATCGCGCTCGGCATGCTGTTGGGCGTCAACGGGCCGGCGCACATCGAATTTAGCGACTACGCGCTCACCGAAACCGTCTGCAGCACGGCGTTGCTGTTCATCATGTTCTACGGCGGCTTTAACACCAATATCGACCGTGCCAAACCCGTTGCCGTGCCCGCGGTATTGCTGAGCACGCTCGGCGTCGTCATCACTGCTGGCATCACCGGCGTGTTCGCCCACTTTGTGCTGGGCTTCGACTGGATCGGCGGCCTGCTGCTGGGATCGGTCGTGGCGTCCACCGACGCGGCCGTCGTCTTTAGCGTGCTGCGCGAGCACAGCCTTTCGCTGAGGGGCGGCACCGACTCGCTGCTCGAGGTCGAATCGGGCTCCAACGACCCCGTCGCCTACATGCTCACCGCCGTGCTCGCCACACTCGCAGCCGGCGGCGACATCAACATTCCCGCACTGCTGGCCAAGCAGATTATCCTGGGCGCGGGCCTGGGCCTTGCCATCGGCTGGGCGGCGGGCCGCCTGATTGAACGAGCGCACGCAACGGCCGAGGGCGCGCAGACCATCTTTTTGTTCGCCGTGGCGATCGTCGCCTACGCATTGCCGAGCTATCTGGGCGGCAACGGCTTTTTGGCCGTGTACCTGGCCGGCATTGTGCTGGGCGCGAGCGACATCACCGGCAAGGTCGAGATGGCGCACTTTTTTGACACCCTCACCGAGATGGCCGAGATGACCATCTTCTTTTTGCTGGGCCTGCTCGTCACGCCCGCGCGCCTGCCGCAGATGCTGCTGCCGGGCCTGGCGCTCATGGCGTTTATGCTCTTTGCGAGCCGCCCCATCGCCGTCGGTCTGCTGCTGGTGCCCTTTAAGACGAACCCTCGCCAGGTTGCACTCGTAAGCTGGGCGGGCTTGCGCGGCGCGGCTTCGGTCGTCTTTAGCCTCTTTGCCGTGGTAGCCGGCGTTCCCGGTGGTCACGACCTGTTTGACCTGGTGTTTGTGATTGCCGTATCGAGCATTGTGGTGCAGGGTTCGCTACTGCCGGCGGTGGCGAAGAAACTCGATATGATCGATGCGGCCGGCGACGTACGCCGCACCTTTAACGACTACCGCGACGAGGACGGCATGTCGTTTGTAAAGCTCAAGGTGAGTGCGGGCCATCCGTTTGTCGGTCGCTCGCTCGCCGATATTGGCAGCGCGACGGACATGCTCGTGGTCCTGGTGCTGAGCGACGGGGCGCATCCGGTACTGCCCAATGGCGACACCGTGATCCAGGAAGGCGATCTGCTGGTGATGGCAGCCCCAACGTTCGAAGAGCGTGCCGAGGTTACGCTGCGCGAGGTCACCGTGACGCCCCACGGTCGCCTGGCCGGTCAGCGCCTGCGCGACGTGCCGCAGGGCAAGCACCCGTTTATCGTGGTGATGCTCAAGCGCGAAGGCCAGACGATCATCCCCGACGGCGACACCCTCATATACGCCGGCGACGAAGCCGTCATCGCCACGCTGGCGTCGTAGTGGCTAGGGGTAGCCGTCCCGAATTGACCATATTTGAGCATAAATCGCCCCGGCTAGGATCTCGTTGCGGACAATTAGCGTCTCTCAAAACTAAGTGAGTAGACTTTTACCGAATCGCCGACCACGTCACCAAAGCACAAGTCTGTGACCTGCGAGTTTGTTAAAGCAAATTTGTCGTGTGCTCAGGATTTCCAATAAAGCCTACTCACTTAGCCAGCAGGCAGTCAAAATAGAACGGTCGCGAGCTCATTAGACTCCATTGCGACGGTTTATCGTTCATCTTCGCGCAGCCGCGGGTGCAGACGCCCCGTCTCAAATTAGCTACCCTAGTCATCGTCGACGGCAAAGTCGCGGAGGTCGAGACCCTCGCGTTCGGCTCGGGCTAGGAGCTCTTGGGGCGACTCGTCCTCGATATCCATCACGTCGAGCATGGCAGCGGGAAAGCCAACGCCTGCCGCACTCCCCGCACGATCGAGCTGACTCTCGCGCAGCTGATCTACATCAACGTCGATCTTCAAGATGAAACCTCCTACCAGACCAGGACCCTACTCACTAGCACCGAGCGCGTCCACGGCAGCAACAAAAGCCGCAACCTGCTTGTCGTCCATCTGCGTGGCCAGGCGCCCCACGGGTTCATCGTAGGCGAACTGCACCTTATCGATAAAGCAATCCCAAGCACGCTCATCTACGCGCACGGCGGCCTCGCAGTACTGGCTGAGCTTTTTGAGTCCATACCAAAACGCATTCACATGGCGCGCAGGATCCTCATCCAGCACCCCATCGTAGCGCCGTCCGTTAAACTCACGCATGCGCGCCACGGCAACCTCGAGCGAGTCGCCGCCGTCGGCCGAAGCCTCGTCCACAAGCTCGGGAATCGCAACCTCGCGCCGGACATTGTGCCTGGTAGCACCGTCGTACTCGCCCACCAACACGTCTTCGTCAAACCGATCATCGTAGTCGAAATAACTGCTACCCCGGCAAATCCCATGCAGCGAACCGGTGCCAAAGGCACGGAACAACCCGCCATCGGCAACAACGCACCTATAAGTCTCAAACGACTTCTTAACCTGAGAGAGCAACTCGGAAAGCTCTCCGGCATCGCACCCCGTCTCGCACGCGACGCAAGCAGACTTCGGCAACGATACCGGCTCCACCGTGCTCCCTGCAACGCGGGCAGCGCGTTCGGCCCGATACGCTTGGGCTGCCAAGTGCGCTCGCTGCGCAGCACCGCGCACATTAGTAAGCTCGCGCTCCAGCGCCACATCGCCAGCCACATCGCTCGCAAACGCGTCAACACCCTGCGGGCCGGTCGCACTCAGCTCGGACTCAAACGTCGCCGTGATCATGCCGGCAAGGTCCGTTGCGTCGGCGGCACAACGCAGTTGCTCCAACTGCGTGCATAGCAGATTGGCATCCAAGGGTGCGGCATCCACAACGCGCACGTCGCTCAGACGCGCCGCGCCCTGCAACACCAAAGCCCCCGCAGCATCGTATGCCGCACGAACCCTGTCCGCCGTATTGGCAAGCAGCTTTACCTCGATAAACGCAAGCGTCTGCTCCAAGCGGGCCAACAGCTCGGCCTTGTCCTCCATACGCAAAAAGGCAGCGTAGCGCCGCTCCATCTGCAACGGGCCCACAACGCCTACCTGCTTGCGAGCGCGCGCAAGAGAATCAAATTCAACGCGGCGTACATACCCGTCAACGGCCCGCACGGCAGACTCACGCGCAGCACGCTCGGCAGCCTCGACGCCCCCGATCACGGCCAGTAGCTCGCGGGAGCGCGCCTTGCGCAATAACTCCCCGCGATCGTACTGCTCAAGCGCCGTCTGACGCTTGGCTACCGACTCAAAGCCAAACAGCTCATCGAGCAGCTCGCCAACAGAACGTTCTTCCGCCATGGCAAGGCCTCCTCACGCGCAGCGCGCCACCATGCTCGCGGGCTCACGTGCGCATCAAACGCCTCGCGCACGCAAGCCCGCACGCTCGCATCCCTATAGATCCAACGCCTTCTTCGCAGCATCGACCGGGTCGCCATCCATGTAGAACACCGGGCTCAACCCCGAGATAATCTCGGACGAAACGCTCTGCAGGCCCGCGATGGCGCTCAGCGGCAATATCACGCGCTTGGCGCCGGCGTTTTTGGCCACGCGCATGATGTCCTCGAGCCCGCGGATCTCATCCATAGATCCCGACATGCGCAAGATTCCCGGAACCGCCAGCGCGGACATCACCGGGCGGTTGCACGCCGCGGAGCACAGGCCCACAAACTCGGCAAGCGAGACTTCTTCGGACAGACCCTTGCTCTGCAGGTCGTTATAGAACAGCAGGTAGTCCTTTGAGCCAATGTGCATGCCCGGCGCCACACGGTTCGCCAGGTTCACAAAGTTGTCGAACGCGGCCTCCAGCGTATCGCGTACCGGCTTGTTAAAGGCAACGCCCTCGTGCTTAAACTTGCACTCGCCGGCAACGGCCTTGTTCTCCAGCTTGTACACGGCAACCTCGCCGCCCTGCGACCTGCCCACGCCAAACACGTGACCGGACAGCAGCGGGCCATCGGGAATCAACGTATCCTCGGACTGCTCGGGCACGCGCACCACGTGCACGTCCTGCGGATTGTCGGCATCCATATAGCCCAGGTTGACATCGATAAACTCGACGCCCGCCATAATCTTGAGCTGTTCCTTTACACGGCGGCGGCCCTCGATGGCGTAGTCCAGCAGCCAGCGAACGTCGTCCTTGTCCATAGCCTCGTCGGGGAACAGCAGCTTGGCCAGGCCGCTAAAGGACTTGCGCACGGCGATCTCGTCACGCTTGTTAAAGTCGCTGTTAAAGCGGAAGTAGCGGTCGATATGATGCGTAAAGTCCTTGCGGCGCATCTCCTTGCAAAACTCCGATAGGCAGTCGGTGATTAAGCCGTAATGCCCGGTCAGCAGACTCGAGCGCATCTTGGGAATCTCCCAGCCCGGCAGGTAATAGTGGATACGGTCGAAAAAGGCCGAATCGTTGTTAAACTCCGGCGGGAACGGATCAAACAGGTGCGTGGTCTTAAGGACGTTTTGCACGGTGTCGTTGATGTTGCCCTCAAAGACCATGGAGGCGTCGGCGTTGATCTGGTCGCGGCCACGCGCGTAGCTGCCACTCGCCATATAGTCCTTCATGATCTGCACGGCATTGGTGTCCTTAAAACGCATGCCGGCGACCTCGTCGAACGTCACGCAATCCCAATGGCCCACCAAGCCCACGCGATCGGCGCGCATGGAGTTCATACGGCCGAACAGGTTGGCCGTGGTGGTCTGCCCGCCCGAGAGCAAAATGGCGTAGGGCGAAACCTCTTTGTAGATATGGCTCTTGCCGGTGCCACGGGGACCAAGCTCGCACAGATTGTAGTTGCGCTCGATCAGCGGCACCATGCGCTCGATAAAGTGCAGGCGCTCCTTCTCCGAAAGCTCGCTGGGCTCATAGCCGGCAGAGCGCAGCAGCATGTTGAGCCACTCGTCGCGCGAGAAATACTGACGCTCCTCGATCATTGCGTCCAGGTCCAGGTTGGGCATCTGGATGGGCGTGAGCGACGCCACGCTAAACGGAGAGTCCTCGGGTCCGCGCTTTTTGCGCTTGGCCTTGGAGCGGCGCGGCGCATCGTCGCCAAAGACTTCCATGCCAAACTCGTCTTCCTCTTCCATGGGACGACGATACTCGATGCTCATAATGCACCAAATACCACCCTGAAGAATCTTGGAATAGTCGCGCACGTACTCGGCCGGCATCACAAACGGCTCAATGGTCAGGTTGGCAAACGACGCCACGTAGATGTCTTTGTACTCGTCGAGCTTGGCCGTCACCTTATCGATGATGGTAAAGCGACCCAGCTCGCGGATCTTGGACTTAATGCGCTCGGACTCGTCGGGACGCACGTAGTTATCGGTGAGAATCTTGCGGATGCGCTGCAGACCCTCCGCCACGGCATCCTCGTCGTCGGTTGAGCAGTACATGCCCAGCAGGTACTCCAGCACAAAGGTAGGCACGTTGGCGCCACGCTTCATAAGGGCCGTGAGGTCCTTACGCACGATCTTGCCGCCAAAGTGCTCGAGCAGCTTACCGTCCAGTACATCCATGTCGTAACCGTCGTCCTCGGGAGCGTCGGCCACGGCCTGGGCATAGCCATCGGTCGAGGACTCGTCCTCGGCGGGCGCCGCAACCTCATCGGGTACCGCGGCCACCGTCGGCTCCGGGGCAGGCGCGGCAGCCACGGCCTCTGCAGCAGTCTCAGCCTCCGGGGCGGGCATGGCCTCCTCCGCAGACACCGCAGCCTGCACCGGCGCATTCACATCAATCGAGGGAACTTCCCACAGATCGTCGTCATTGCTATCAAACATAGGGCACACTCCTAAAAACCAAAGTCAGCAACAGGGGCAAACGAAACAGCGATGGCGTACGTCTCGCGCCAAACGATCTTGCCCGTTTCGCGCTCGCGGCAGACCAGATAGTACGGACCCTTGGCCGAGAATCCATCCGCTGCACGCAGCGCAAACTTGGCATGCACCACGCGCTCCTGCGAGTTAGCAGAAGTCTTGTTGGCATGCGCCTTGACCGTATCGCTCACCTCGTTGCCGCTTGCGTCGGTAAACACCAGCTCGTACTCACACGGCAAAACCTTGCCTTGGGCGGGTTCTTCCTGGATCAAGTTGACCGAGAAGAGCGAGTTGGTCACTCGACGTCCCTCACTTAGCACGCGCAGCGTCGCTGCGCGCGTATCGACAAAGTCCTTGGAACCCGAGCGCGCACGCCAAAATCCGATAACGGGCACGCAGAGCTCCTGCAGGCTCATGCCGCCGTGGACGTAGTTGTTAGTGCCGCCGGGACGCTTGAAGTGTACGTTCTCGCGCGGGGCAAACCCCTCAAAACCGGCGCCCAAACGTCCCATGTCAACATTAACAAACACCTCGCATGCCTCTTCCGAAAACTTGACCACGGCCTCGTTGGGCACCACCAGATGACGCTTGCCGTGCATGACAGGAGCGTCAAGGAAGGGAAGGTCTGGCTTGCCGAGCATCTGGCACTCGTTGAGCTCACGACGCGTGTAGATAAAGCCGTGATCCGCCGTTATAACAACACGCGCGCCCGGGGCGTCAGTGCACACGCGGCGCGCCAACGCGGCAAGTTCCTCCACGGTGTCCGCGCAGGCATCGAAAACGTCATCCTGCGTAGCGGCCTTCTCGCCCGTGGCATCGATCTTGTTGTGGTAGAGATAAACGAGCTTGGAATCTTTGAGCAGCGCTTTGCGCTCGGTTCCCGCCATGTTGAGGTATGCGCTCGAGCGCAAAGCGCGGGCCGTGGGCTCAACGTGGGTAAGTACGGCCTCGCGCTGCGGAGTCGTCGCAGTGGGCATGCCGTCAGCCAACACAAACGAGCCATCCGCTGCAAGTTCAAGCGCTTGGTGCGGCAGCAGCGCGGGCATGCCCACCTCGGTGATGGAGGGAAAGACCGCCTGCATGCTAGAAACCCTGACGTTGCCGCCGCGCTCGCGCTCGAGAAGCGCCGCGACATCACGGGCCACCTCATAGCGCAGCGCGTCGCTTACGATAACGACCGTCGTTTTGGCAGACCCCACAAAGGTGGGCAGCACATGCCAGTAGAATTCATCCTGCCGTGCAGGGCCATCGATGTAGCCGCAATCGGCCCACTCCCCTTGCGCAGCGGATGTCCAGCAGGCATTGGCGTCGGCCAAAAACCAGTTGCTGTAGAGATTCTCCGCCCAGTCCACCACGGCTCGGGCAGGCTCCTCGAGCACATCGCACTCGACAGAGCGCGTCCGCAAATACGCGGTGCACATATGGCGATAGGCAGCATCCATGGAATACCAATCGGACGTATAGGCATCCCACACCCGCTGGGGTTGCGCCAGATGGAACCCGCCCGCATGTGCCTGCCTAAATGCGCACATGTCGGCCACAGCGGCAAGCAAGCCAAAGTAGCTCTCGACACGGCGGCACCAGCTTAGGTCGCAGCGACGCGCCGCAAAGGCGCGTGCGTCCTCAACACGGTCTGCACCCTGGGCAAACGAGCTGAACAACTGCGAGAGCACAGCCTCATTGACGCACGGGAACACATCAAGCGAGGCCAGCACATCGATCGGCAGAGCCCCAAACCGCACAAAGAGTCCGCGGGCATCCTCCACCAAACGACAGATCTCAAATAGGTCCTCGCTCGATGCCTGGGTATCGGCGGCCTGGTCCCACGTGCGCACCGCCTCAAGGCAATAGGGGCCGTAGGCGGGAGCCACATAGCTTTCGAGTCCCTTGAGCGCTCCCTCGGGAAGCGCGGTAGACGCCGCTGTAAGGAGCACATGGGATGAAAGCATAAGCAATGAGTCGCGCTCATACAGCGGCCCCTCAAATCCATAGCAGCGAAGCATAAAGGCAGAGAGCACATCGCGCACGCAGTACTTGCCCATCAACTCGGCCAGCGCCTCGGGACCCTCGTGCAGCAGCGTGGTCATACAGCCGCGCAGCACAAACGCGGGTCGCGCGTCGCCAAGCTCTTTACCGCCAAATATCACCGTAAGAATGCCGAGTTCGATATCGGATACGCCCGCGGCATGCGGAACACACGCGGCAAACTTAGCGCAGCGGGTCTTGGCATCAAAGAACGTCTTGTGCTCGCGCAGACTCTCGCGCACGGCATCGATATTCTCGATACCCAACTGATCGGCCAAAAGCGAAAGATAGTCAGCCTGGAACTGATCGGCATACAGCTCGACATCGGCAAGCCAATCGCCCTCAAGCCTGCCGCGCGGGCAACGACGATACAACAAGATATCGCTCGCAAGGTCATCGCGGTTGATAAGTTTCTTGACCGCAAACATGCGGCCCTCGCAAGCCTCAACAAACCGCACCGGGCGCTCAAAGTCCCCGTGAGCGGGCATGACGCTGTCATCGGCCCCCGCGCCGTCGAAACCCTCGGCGGCCAATCGCTCAAACTCAGGGGCAAACTCGCCGTCCGCATCGTGCCAAACCACCACACGACGGGGCATGCATGCGGACAACGGCTGCAAAAACCGCAGCTTAAGCTGTTCTTCTACATCGATCTTGGGCATGAATATCCTTACCGTATCTGCAGTTACTTGATCTTTGCCAGTACATCCTGAAACTTGGCGTAGTTGACCTTGACGCCGTCATCCAGGTCGATCTTAATCATCTGGTCTGCCAAGTGGTGCAACTTCTCCTCGTAGCCGATGGTCTCTTTAAGCTGGTCATTGAGCTTTTTGACACGCTTATCCAAGCGCACGCGCTCACCACGCTCAGCACTGGCAAGGGCATCGTTGGCATAGCCGATCTGCGAGCGATAGCGCTCCTGCTGCTCATGCACATAGTCGGTTCGGATGCGAGCCAACAGGTCGGGCTGATAGCGATGCATGTAAACAAGGCACTTGAAGCCGTTCTTTTTGCCGCTGTCGAACAGCCAGTAGATGGGGCGCTTCTTATAGGTCTGGCAGTGGTCCTTAAAGAAGTCCTTCAAAAAGTAGGTGCGGATGACCTCGCGCGAGGTGCCCTTGCCGCCGAGCGCCTCGGCAATAAAGGCCAGGTTCTGCTCGAGCGTCTCCTCGCCGTACACGGTGCGCACAAAGTCGATAAAGTAGCGCACGATGTCGTCGTCAAAGTACTCGTCGTCGGTAATGGGCAGCACGTTGTCGGCATCGGGCATAAAGGTCACATGCGCGGGATCGGGCATCTTGGCCCGATAGTCGTCGACCGTGGCACCCTGATCGGCCAGGACCAAGCCATCCACGTCCAGCGAGTAGCGGCCAAACATGCAACCCACGGCATAGCTTATGAGCGAGGTAATCTCGTCGCGCTTGGTGCGCACGTATTTGTTGCCCTTATAGCTCTCGGGAATCTCGTCAGCAGTGTCGAAGATGCACGCCACCGAGACGTACTTATCCTCGACCTCGATGGGCACCTCCCCCTCCATGTTGTAGATCTTGGCAAAGATTCGGTTGAGCTCTTCCTCGTTAGCGCGAAGCTGCTCAAAGCGAGCATTGACCTCGGCCTTGCGGGCTTCGTATTTATCGGCGAGAAACACTGCCATGGCAAACAATTCCAATCTATATTAATTCATCAGTTAACTTAGATGGCAAGTCGGTCCACATTGGGCTATGCACACCCCTCTTCACTGAGCGCGCTTTCTATTTGGAACTCGCTGTCCACCGCTTCCCAAATAGAAAGCTAGTTCGCTAACCCTTGCAAACGGCTGGATAAAAAACGCCATCTTTATCGACCACTTTTATCCAATCTAATAATGTCTGCTGACCGATAACCACGGCAGCGCTTATGGCACCGTCCTCGTCTTTGTCACGTAAGTACAGCATTCTGTTATCCAGCCCATATACTTGCCCGTGCGCAATGCAATTTCGCATGTGGCGAAAAACGCATCCAAGTCTCGTTTCTGAAGGAGAGGCGTCTAGAGAACCGTCCTCTCGAAGCTTTGGTTTGCAACTAATGCGGAAAAGGGCTCGCGGGCAGGATGGGCATATCTCCTCATTCAGTCGCATTGCCTCTGCCGTCTGACTTATTGAACCGCTTTTTAAAATGCAAAAGGAGGAAATACCGGAGGACTTGAGCAGTTCTCCCTCGAGTTTGCTCAAGGAGCTTGCACCAGCCCATCCATACTCGCCCAGCCAACGCTCGGAGTCACTTTTCGCCTCTTTGCTTTTCTTGACTGGCGTATGCACGAGGTAAAAATCGAAAATAGCCGATAGCTCCTCCGCTGAAAAGAATCCGTCAAATAGGCAGCTCATATCGGCTTCTGGAAGCCCAATGACTTCATTCTGGCATTCATGACGATAATTCTCGTTGTAGCTCTTTTTTCCTGCCATCCTAATCACCTACACCAAAGGATTCCGCTTGAAATCCCAGGAGGTTTCAAACGAGTCCCAATCCACCTCAGATTCAACGACCTGCTCGGCAACAAGAGACTTGATGCCGTCAAGCGATTCGCGCGGCAATAAAACTGGAAAAGAGCCAACGACTCCAGCACTCCAGTTCAATGTCGGATTTATCGCTTTGGAAAGTAGCTGAATCGAAGATGAATTTAAAAGGCCGAGGAGGTAGAAATACATCTCCGGATTGGGATAACAGGCTGGGCCGGCATCGCCCATGACGAACTCATCTGTATTTAAAGCCCTAAAACTAATGTCACCCGAGGTAATTAGCGACCAGCACAGACATGATTTGAAGTAATCGGATTCGTTGATATTACCCGAGCCTGGAAACGCTTTAATCTCCTTGCCATCGTCCTTCCAACGCACAACATAATCGCGATTACCATACCAACGACGATAGGGGCCGCCTTTGGAGTAAAACTTATAATCAATGTCAATCAATGAACAAGAAACCTCGTACCACTGCCGAAGAAACAAGTCGTTATTACCCGTAAACATTCCTTTGCGCGTTTTCGCAATTTTTGCCAAAGGCTGCCCAGCCCCGAAGGAGTTATTTGCCCCTTCTCCAAGCCAGTAGGCTATGGGGGTGCCGGGGATCTGCTTGAAGGTCTCGGCGTCGCGGCGGTAGAACCAGCCGCAGCCGGGGTTTCGGATCGCCTCGAGGGCCTTCGGGGCCTGGACAGCAGCACCAACGAAGTCCGAAAGGCGCACATAGCCGCCCTTGTAGCCCTTGACGAACGAATTGTGGAACGTGTAGGTACAGATGGGCACGGTCGCGCCAGCGAAGCCCGAGTACTCAAGCTGGATGAGAGAGGTTAGCGTTCTGTTGTCGATAATCTCGTTGCGGAGCTTCTCATAGCTTCCGATGAACATCCAGACGAAAGGCGACATGACTCCGCACTCGCCGTGGTCCTTGGCGAGACTGAACATGCGAACGACAAAGCTGGAGAAGAGGTCGCCCTTCACGTCGGGGTAGTTCTTCTTGATCCACTTGCTCGTGAAGGGGTTAAAGCTGCTGCTGCCCATATACGGAGGATTCGCCACGACGCAGGTAAAACGACGGGACAGCTTCTCGCAGATGGCGGCAGCGCTTTCGAGCTTAGTTTTGGTCGCAGTGGCAAAAAGATCGTCGGAACAGCTCGCGGCGGTGGCCTTAAGCTCGTCAATCTCGTCCTCTGAAGGATTGAACAGCGAGCCGATCTCGCCCAAATGGCTCAGTTCCTCGGCGAGCTTCTTGTTGCCCGGGAGCTCGTCCTCCCCCAGCGGGATGCTCGTGAGCACGGTAACGTCGGCACGGACGCCGCGCCTAAAGAAGCGACGGTTGTGCTCGCGGGCGCACATGGCAAGCGCCAGCTCCGCGATCTGCGCTGCACGGGGATCGATCTCCATGCCAGCGAGGTTTTTAGTAAGAATGAGCTCGGGAATCTCGCGCTCACGATAGCCGCGCTCCTCGTACATGGCAAAGAGCAGCTCAAACGCATAAACCAGGATATGGCCCGAGCCGCACGCTGGGTCGCAGAGCGAAATCTCCTCGGGGCTCGAGATGCGGATAAAGTCCTCGTGCTCAGCATCGGGCTCGATGTAGTATTTCATGTGCTCGCGTAGCGTACTCCCTGGGTTGTTGAGCATCCACAGACGGCCGAGCGAGTTCTCGACCATGTAGCGCACGATCCACTCGGGGGTGAAAAGCTGCGTGGCAGGCGCGATGTCCTCCGCCGCTGCTTTGCGCTTGGACTTGAAGAACTCGTCTTTAACGTCAGCGTTGTAGTATTGATACATCCAGCCCAGAACGGTCACGCCCTCGCGCCAGTCCTCGTCAGCGAGGACGGCGTTGAGCTTGCCGACCACGCCGTCGGCCATCATGAGGCCCTGGGGCAACAGCAGCTCCATGGCTCCGCCCACGCGTTCAAAGACGCCCGGCAGGCAATCGGCAAGCTCCTCGCACTGAGCAACAAACAGGTAACGCCACAGCGGTTCATCCAAGCCCGCCATCTTGAGCTCGGCTATGCGATCGGTATCGGCCGTCGCTATCTCCACATCCAGTGCGTTCTCCACGGCCTCGCTGCCATGGCTGCCGTCCGCACGACTTAGCATGCGCATACGGCCGGGGAGCCATCCGCGTGCATCCATAAAGCGAATGGCCACGATGCGGTTGAACCAGGTGTAGGCCGCACGGTCGCGCAGCGCCTCGTGACCCACCTCTGCCTGCATGCGCAGCAGCTCGTCGCGTTGCTCAATCTCAGCCGGACTTAGGGGCAGGCCGTTGACGGTCTCGGACCCAACGGGCGCGGGTGCAGGTTCGGTGATGCCGTAGCGCACCATCTGCGCCTCCACGCCTTTGATGAGCTCCGTACGGGCCCAGGTGCAGAAGCTCTTAAGAGCAGAATCGTTCATGGTTGATGAGCCTTTCTAAACGCCATAAGCCACCGGTGCGCGCTTTGGCACCGGTGGCTCCGCGGGTTAGTTGATACGGATCTCGTCGTTTGCAGCGAGCGCCTGCATAAGGCGGGAGCGCAGGTCGTCCACGTAGCGCTCCACGTCTTCTGCGGACAAGAGACGACTCGGCTTGGCCAGATCGGCGCGGCGCACGGTCTTGATCTTGCGCTGGGGCTTGGGCGCGGGCACGGGAGCAGACGATGCGGCGCCCTTGTTGGAGACCTTCTTGACCACTTCACCCGTACTCGTGACCTCGGTGGTGCGGCGCTCGTTGTCCATACGCATGCGGGCCTCATCCACGGCGTCGTACATCTCGTTGGTTGCTGCGCTGATCCAGTTGCCCCAGTTAGTTGCAACAACGCTCAGTTCGTTGAGACTTTGAGCGCTGTGGGCACGGTTTTTGAACGACTCGTATTTGGTGCCGGCGTCTGCTATGGCATCCTTGGCCTGATTGACAAAGCCCTTTTGACTCTCGGCCTGCGCCCGCAGGTCTTGCAGATCGCTCTCGATGCGACACAAAAACTCATTGCGGCGGATGCCCAGCAGCTTTTTCATGTCATCCTCGACGGGATCCATAAGCGGCTGCAGGTCTTTAATACGGCCGTAGGGCTTGGGATCTTTGAGGATCTCGCGCACCTTTGCCACGTTCTCCACCGCGCTGGGAATGTCATCGGAGGCATACTCGATACCCTCGGTGCGGTTCAAGAAATCCCTGGCGTGGTCAAACGCTGTTCGTTGATTGGACTCGAAGAACTCAACCACCTTGTCAAAGTCTTCCTTGGCATCGAGCAAGCGCTCCTCATGCTTGGTGAACGTGGTCAAGAACGCCTCGGCCTCGTTCTGGTCCTTAAGGACGTCGGCCACCTCCGAGCGCATCTTCTCGCACTCGTCCTCACCGGGATACGGGTAGGCCGGCTTGATGCCCGTGTAGTAGTCGCGTGCTATGGCGAGGCACGCCTCGCGCAAGCCCTCAAGGCGCTCTTTGAGCTCGGCCACGAGCTTATCCTCGTTGGAGGGCACGGTCTTGAGATCAAACAGGTCGCGCATGAGCTCGCCCGTGGCACGCAGCAACCGGTCGCTCATACGCACGCGCAAGCGCACCTGGGCCTTATCGGCATCCTTGCGCAGGAGTGCCACCATACGGTTGTCGTTGGCCTGGACCGTCTGGCCGCCAAACAACACCTGCGCGCGCTGCTCCACCACGAGCTGCGCCACCACATTGGCGATGTCGACCTCACGCCAGCCAAAGGGCCTTTGCTGGTACTGGCGTTGGATATCGCCCATAGCGGTATCCAGATGGCGCTGATGCTGCACGTTGAGGTAGTCCTCGACCTCCCTGAGCGCACGCGTGTTGCCCGCATCCATGCCATCGAGCCCCGCCTGGACGTTACCCGCCAGCGTGGAGCGAATATCGGAATCGTCCTCAACCGGCGCGCCGATGTAGCCAGCCTTTTCAAAAACAACGTCACACAGTTGCGCGAGCACCTGCTCAAAAACCTGGGCGGGTTTGGTGGCGCGAACTTCGACCATACGGCCGTTGACCGCGCAACGTGCATGGAGCACGGCCTCGCTCAAAAGGGCATCGGCCTCTTTTTCGTTATAGGCTGCCTCGCGCATTTTTGCCTCGACAATCTGGCGGGTACTCGGCGGTAGCTCCTGCAGATTGCGCGTCTGGGCGTACATGCGAATCTTAGCGGCGTTGACGAGTGGGGCCCAATAATCCACCTCGTCGCCCAAGGCCACGATGGCCTTATCCACGGATTTCAATGCTAGCTCGGCATCGTCCGCACGTGCCAAGTCGCCGGCCATGGTCACCACGGAGAGTTCCATACCACCCTTGCTGGATCCATGAATCGAGCCATCCACGTAGCGGTCAAAGGGGAAGTCATTAGGATCGCGATGGAACTTGTACGCATTGTAAATGCTGTCGAACAGGCGCTTTTTGATGTACTCGATCACCTTCGCGTTGTCGATCGGGGTCCGCGCAATCTCCTGTGCAATTTCCTGCTCCTCGTCGGTGAGGAAGCTGTAGGTATCGCCCTGTCGCGCCACTTTGTTCTCGCGCTCCAAGCGGGCGAGGGACTCCTTGACGCGGTCCTTAAGGGCGCGCTTGTCCACGTCCAGGCTATCGATCATAAGGATGGAGATGTTCTCGACCGTGGCCTTGACGTAGCCGATGTAGCGGATCAAGTACAGGAGCTTAAGCACCCGGACATCGTAGCTCTCAAGACCCTCTGCGTTTTCAGCCGCGCGCTCCGCACAGACGACGACCTGAATGATGCCGTGCTCCAAATCCTTGGAGATTGTGTCGAAGAAGCGCCAGAACGGCACGAGTGCACCAGTCTGGTCATGCTGGATGGCCTGAGCGCTCTCCTGAAACGCGCTCAGCATGGAGCGCTCGCCCGTGGACATGTGCTTGGCCTTAACACCATGCTTGCGTACCTCGGTCATCACGTCGGGCAGAAGCTTAAACTGGTAGCCCACAAACGGGTAGCTGGCCACAAAATCCTTGGAGTTGGCGAAGCCGGCAAGGTCGGAGCGCGAGCCCCCCTCAAAGGTAAAGTTGTTTTTGAGGACGGCGGCGTCTTGCTCGTAGACCTGTGCAAGCGTATCGGCCGCCGGCGCGGTCTTCTCGAGCACACGGCGTTGGATGACCTCGTCCACGCTGGAGCTGGAGAGCGAAAGGCGGGTATTGAAACGGCCCTGGATCTTTGAAAAGTCGTTGCCCACGGGCAGGCTCAGGTTGTCGATGGCCTCCTGGCTCGTGACCATCACCCACACGCGGCCACCGCAGGCGGCACCCAGCTCCTCGACGATGGTCTGAAGGCTCAGCATAAGGCTTGGGTCCTGGTCGTTTGTAATAAACTGACCCACCTCGTCGACCATAAAGAGCAAACGGAAGTTGCCACCGTGGGCCGCTGCCTGAGCGTCCACGTAATCCTTGACCTTTTTGGCAAAGACATCGGGGGCCAAAACCTCGTCCTCAGAACCCTCGAGCCAGTTCCATGCGGCCTTTTCGCTCATGCCGAGCACGCTCTGCAGCACCTCGACGACGTCGTCCTCAAAGTAGCTGTAGGTGTCGCGGGCCTGGAGCCAGGACTCGCCGTTGACGCGCTCAAAGGCCTCGCGGAACTCCTGGGTCTTGCCCAGGGAATCGATGTAGTCCTCGAGCTTTGCAAGCTTGAGGTCCTCGCCGTAGAAGCCGCGCGCCTCGTAGAACATGCGCTCAAAGCCGCGAAGCAGCGCCGTGGGAGCCGTATCGCCCTGCTTCCACTGGCCCGCCTTGCTATCGATGTTAAAGAGGATGGCCTGCGTGGGCACCGAGCAGGCGCGCTCCATGGCAGCCGCGACCATGGGGTCGACGATTTTGCCGTCAAAGTAGCGGATGGCGCTCTTGCCGCCGATCTGGCGATTCTCGAGCAGGTAGCTCAGCATCTTGAGGAAGTGCGATTTACCGGAACCGAAGAAACCACTGATCCACACGCCGATCTTGTCGGTGCGTGCATCGATGGCATCGCCGTAGGCCTTGAAGAACGTGGCAAAGTGCCTCTGCAACTCGCGCGTCACCACGTACTCGTCAAGCTCCTGGCGGATGGACCCATCTTTTGAATCCTGGACCTTGACCACGCCGTTGATGGAGCGGTTGATGTCTTTTGCAAAGAGGTCGCGAATGATCGTGTTGTCCATGGGTGCTCCTTTGGGTTTGGGAACGTTATGGCAAAGGGTTGTTACCGGCGGCAGGGACTTGCCTGCGGGGAGCCGTGCTTACGAGATATCGATGGCGCGGTAGTAGTTGTCGGCCGGCAGACGGTTAAAGAGCTGGAAAGAAGAGCCGTTGAAACTGCCCGGATAGGCGGCGACCACAGGCACCTCATCAAAATCCGCAAGCATGCAATGGAGAAGCGTGTGCATGCGAAAGAATGGGAAGACCTCGCCCGCGCCGGTGAGGAGAACGACGTCTCCAGGCGCGTACGGCTTGGTCTGCTCAAGGATGTACGCGGCGACTTTCTCGGGCGAGGCGAACTTGGCCACGTCCTCGAGCACGCGCTGGGTACCGCGGCGCTCCTCTTGGTGCGGGATAGCCTTGAGGACACGGCGCTTTTCGAGAATTGCCAGCACGGCGTCGTAGAGGTTCACGACCTTGAGCGTGCACGGAAGCTTGTCGGCCTCGGCATCGCGTGAAAGGGTGTCAAATAATGCACGCGCCTCAAACTCCAGCGCGGGGTCATAGCAAAAGGTGTGGAAGCCGATCTCATTGCCTATGCCCTTGTTAGCCAAAAAGTCCTCGCTGCACAGGCATTCGCGCAGAAGCTGCGCGCGGCGCTCAAATTCCTGACAGGCGTGCTGAGAGCGGACATGTGCCGCCACGACGCTCTTACGGGAATGGATGCCGATATTGGTGGTGAAATCGGTCGCCGGGGTGATAGCAGGTTCGGCGGCGCTGTTGACGGGAGCCACGCTACATCACCACCCTGCCGGTAAGGGCCGCGATAAGCGACTGCTCGCCCAGCAGAACCAAGGCTCGCTCGAAATCGGAATCGAGGAAGAGTGGTGACAGACGCTCGGACTCCGGGCCCTGGCCCTCGCCGATAAGGCCGGCATGGCGGAGCGTCTGGCGGAGCGAGCCCTTAATGCGCTTGACCGTGGCCTCAGTCCAGCGGGCCGCGTCCGGATACTCCGTGGTAAAGCGTGTCATAAAGGCATTGAGGTCAACCGCCGTAAAGGCATAATCGAAGTTTTGTAGGCGCTCCCCTACCTCGACGAGCACGAGCTCGCGCACGATATCGTAGCGGCAGATCATGCTGTAGAAGATGGCCTGGTCCGCCTGCGTGGGAGTGCCGGATGCCATGAGCCTGGTTAGGGATGACACAGCCTCGACGGCGATATTGGAGTCGATGCCACGCACGGCGCATGCGGCGTCCGTGGGCACCATGGCGTCGAGGCGTCGAAGGCACACGGTTGCGCGGTTGGCGACCATGCGCTCCGTGGGATATTGAAAGAGGTTCTCGCTCTTTACGCGTACAATGACCTGCTCGTCGCTTGCGCCCTGCATACGAAGGGCAGCGACGATGCGCATCTCATGCGGGAGGAATTGCTCGCGGGTGAGCACCCCCCCCCCGAACGCTTTTTGTGGTTATATCCACAGTACACGCTCCAAGGGTGTCAAAGGCTGTCACAAGTGCGCCGCAACCCGGCAGGCAGGTGCGGCGCACATGACAATAATCATACCTGTTGGTAAAAAAGTTACCACGCCCAGAGTGTCAAATGTTGAGCAACAAAATTAAATCCGGTTAACGGTCATTTTCGCAGCTCAGAAGCTTTGACGAGGTCGCCCCAAATCACACTTGCCAGACAACCGCGCTTACGAATGCAGGCACGCACACGCCCAACGCCATCCTCCGCTATATTCAACATAGAGTTATACACATGCTTCTATGTAAGGAGCTTCATATGTCTGTCGTAAAGTCTATTTCTGATCAGACGCGCGCACTAACTACCATTCAGGAACGCGAAGATCACATTCAACGTGCCATCGCTCGTGGCTACGACGACCTCACCAACGGTCGCGTACGCCCCTGGAAACAAGCAAAGGCCGAGGCGGATCGGATACGAGCCTCGAGATAATCCCTCCCCCATGTAACCATCCTGTAAATCATAGCGGCGCAGTCGAGTTTTACCGAGATGCGGTCGCGCCTGGCGCTCCACTGTGCTAAAGTATCCCGAACGTTCAAACGACTATGAGGGGGACCTAGAAGATGGCACGTGTGCACAACTTCTCAGCTGGCCCGGCCGCGCTGCCTACAAGCGTGCTCGCCGAGATCGCCGACGAGATGATGGACTACCGCGGTTGTGGCATGTCCGTGCTCGAGATGAGCCATCGATCCAGCATGTACCAGCAGATTATCGACGACGCCGAGGCAACCCTGCGCCGCCTGCTGAGCATCCCCGACAATTACCGTGTCCTGTTTTTGCAGGGCGGCGCCACGCTGCAGTTTGCAGGCATCCCGATGAACCTCATGCGCCGTGGCCGCGCCGGCTACGTCGTGACCGGCAACTTTGCCAACAAGGCGCACCAAGAGGCCACCAAGTATGGTGAGGCCGTGCTGCTCGCGAGCTCCGAGGACACCAACTTCGACCGCATTCCCAACATGGCCGACATCAACGCGCGCATTGCCGCCGAGGCCGCGGGCGACGGGCTCGACTACGTCTACATCTGCCAGAACAACACCATCTTTGGCACCATGTTCCACGAGCTGCCCGATTGCGGCGATGTGCCGCTGGTCGCCGATGTCTCGAGCTGCTTTCTGTCGCAGCCGCTCGACGTCGAGCGCTACGGGCTCATCTACGCCGGTGCGCAGAAAAACGCCGGTGCCGCAGGCGTGACCGTGGTCATCGTGCGCGACGACCTCATCGCCGAAGGCCCCGCCTTTGCGCAGACGCCGCAGTACCTGGACCTTAAGACCCAGGCCGCCAAGGGCTCCATGCTCAACACGCCCAACACCTTTGGCATCTACGTATGCGGCAAGGTGTTCCGTTGGGTGGAGCAAACCGGCGGACTTGCCGCCATGGCCGAGCGCAACTGGGGCAAGGCCAACCTGCTCTATGGCCTGCTCGAGCACAGCGAGCTGTTCCATGGCACCGCGCAGGCCGACAGCCGCTCCATCGCCAACGTCACCTTCCGCACCGGCGACGCCGACCTCGACGCCGCCTTTGTCGCAGGCGCGGCCGAGCACCAGATTCAAAACGTCAAGGGCCATCGCCTGGTGGGCGGAATGCGTGCCAGCGTGTACAACGCCGTCACCATGGAGGACGTGCAGGCGCTGGCCACGTACATGAAGGACTTCGAAGCGCAGCATAGTTTGAGTCCGCGATCTAACTAGCCCGCAACGCGCGGGCCGACCAGCCACTTCAAACCACCTGTTTAAACCAAACCTGCTAAGGAGTTTTTACATGCGTAAGATTAAGACCATCGACGACATCACCAAGGACGGCAAAGTCGAGTTTGGCGAGGGCTACGAGTTTGTGAGCACCGCCGAGGAGGCCGACGCCATCCTGATGCGCTCGACCGACCTGCACGGCTACGAGCTGCCCGAGGGCATCCGCGCCATCGCCCGCTGCGGCGCCGGCGTCAACAACATCCCCGTCGAGGAGTACGCCAAGAAGGGCGTCGTCGTCTTTAACTCCCCCGGCGCCAACAGCAACGCCGTCAAGGAGCTCGTCCTGGGTATGCTGGTGCTTTCGAGCCGCGGCGTGGTGCAGTCGATGAACTGGGTGCGCGACAACGCCGACGACCCCGAGATTCAGGTCGATGCCGAGAAGGCCAAGAAGGCCTTTGTGGGCCGCGAGCTCAAAGGCAAGCGCATCGGCGTCATCGGCCTGGGCAACGTGGGCTCCAAGGTCGCCAACGCCTGCGTCGACCTGGGCATGGACGTCTACGGCTACGATCCGTTCATTTCCGTCGAGCATGCGTGGGTGCTGAGCCGCGAGGTGCAGCGCGTGGGCACGCTCGAAGATCTCTGCCGCGGCTGCGACTACCTCACCGTGCACGTGCCCAGCAAGGCCGACACCATCGGCATGATCAGCACCGAGCAGATCAACCTGCTGGCACCCGACGCCGTGCTCATCAACTACGCACGCGAAACCATCATTGACGAGGACGCCGTCGACGCCGCCCTGCGCGAGGGCAAGCTGAGCTGGTTTAGCTGCGACTTTGCCACGCCCAAGACCGTCAAGATGCCCAACACGTTTATCACCACGCACTCGGGCGCCGGCACTGGCGAGGCCGAGGCCAACTGCGCCGATATGGCCATTAGCGAGCTCAAGGATTACCTGGAGAACGGCAACATCGCGCACAGCGTCAACTACCCCGCCTGCAGCATGGGCAAGGCGCGCGCCGCAAGCCGCATCGCCTGCCTGCACGCCAACGTGCCCAACATGATTGGCCAGATCACGGCAATCCTTGCTAAGGACAACGCCAACGTGCAGCGTATGACCAACGAATCCGCCGGCGAGAACGCCTACACCATGTTCGACACCGACGAGCACCTGAACAGCAGCACGATTGAGGCGCTTAAGCAGATTCCGTCGATGTATCGCGTGCGCGTAATCAAATAGCACCGGCTGATCTGACGGGCAGTTCCCCATGTGGCCTGCCCGTCACTGACATTGGATGCCCGCGGGGGCGCCTTTCGCACGAGAGGCGCCCCCGTTTTTGTGAGCACTCCATTAAATGCACCGAGCCGCTTCTTGGCATACAATCTGTATGTTGACCTAACTATCTGTGAGGTGCCTATGGTTGATACAGATTTTGCTTGGCGGCTTACGCAAGGACTCGTGCGGATCGACAGTTCCGACCCAGGTGCGTATGAGGGCGAGATTGAACGCTATATCAAAGCGTTGGTTGAGGAACGGTTGGCGCAGCTGAGCCATCCGGTGCTCCATGCCGTGCAGGTTGAGGAACTCGAGGTGCTGCCCGGACGCCGTAACCTTATGTTCACCGTACCCGGTTTGAGCGACGAGCCGCGGCTGGTCTATATCTGCCATATGGATACCGTTACGCTGGGCGATGGCTGGGACGCGGACATTCCGCCGCTCGGAGCGATCGTGCGGGACGATAAGCTCTATGGCCGCGGTGCCTGCGATATGAAGGGTGGCCTGGCCTGCGCCATTGCCGCACTGGTCCATACGCTCGAGCGCGTGGCGTCGGATGGCGCGCTGCCACGCCGCGGCTTTTCGCTCATCTGCTCGGTCGACGAGGAAGACTTCATGCGCGGCTCAGAGGCCGCGATCGATGCTGGCTGGGTCGGCTCGCGCGAATGGGTGCTGGACACCGAACCCACCGACGGACAGATCCAGGTGTCGCACAAGGGGCGTACGTGGTTCGAGATCGAGATGGCCGGCGTCACGGCTCATGCAAGCCAGCCTTGGAAGGGCGCCGACGCCGTCGCCGCCATGGCCGAGGTCGTGTGCTCGCTTCGTCGCACGTTTGCGACGCTACCTTTACATGAGGAGCTGGGGCCATCGACCATCACGTTTGGACAGATCGAGGGTGGCTACCGTCCCTATGTCGTGCCCGACCACGCTAAGGTCTGGGTCGATATGCGCCTGACCCCGCCGACTGATACGGCCGCCGCGACGCGCATGGTAGAGCAGGCCATTGTCGCTGCCGAAGCCGCGGTCCCCGGCTGCCATGGAAGCTATACCGCGACAGGCGACCGCCCCGCCATCGAGCGCGATCCAGCCTCTCCCCTTCTAGCTGCACTCAAGCGCGCAGCAGACGACGTGACAGGCGCGGACACGACCGTCGGCTTCTTTACCGGCTACACCGATACCGCCGTCATTGCTGGCAAGACGGGCAACCGCAACTGTATGAGCTACGGCCCCGGATCGCTCGCGCTCGCACACAAGCCCAACGAGTATGTGCCCCGCGCCGATATCAATCGTTGTCAGCAGGTGCTAATCGCGCTCGCCGATAACGTGCTCTGGGACGCGAACGGCCAAGTTGGGGCATAATAAGCCGCGAACAAACCGACTCGCGCGTTAGGACCGCCCATGAAAGCACTTCCGTTTCCCTGCATCCGCCCGGCTCAGGACCGCGTGCTCGAGGCGTTGCCTGCAATGGGCAGCATCCTGAGCGGCAACGATGCTCTGCGCGGAGCCATTGCCGATGGGCTCATGCTCAAGGACCCGGGTGCGGCGTATTACGTATACGAATGCTCGGGCGAGCCGGGTCGCGTGACAGGTGTCGTGGCGATTTGCCCGGTTAACGTACTGACAGGTAGCGACGAGGCTGCCGCCGAGAGCATCGACGCACTCGCCGCTGCGCGAGCAATCGCCGACCTCAAGGTACAGCCCCGTCCCGTGTCGCTCGCCTACGAGGCCTCTCCCGTCATGAGCATCATCCTGGGCGCCGCCAAAGAGGGCGCCTCGCTCTACGCCGTCACCGACCCCGCCGGCATTTCACATCGCGTGTGGGAGGTCAAGCGCGAGGACGCTGTTGCCGCCATCCGAGCCATGCTCGACCAGGCACCGGAGCCGACGCCGGCAGACGACCCCACCTACGCTGCCGCGCTGGCTGGGGCATCGCAGATTCTGGCCGACGAGGCCCGCACTGCCGGCGCCTACTCTGGCAAAGAGCCGTTCAACTTTGCTGTAGCCGTGCTGTTCCCCACCGCGCAGGTCAGCGGCGGCGCGCCGCAGATTCCGACGGGTCTGCTCACTCACCAGATCTCACGGTTATAACAGAGCCTAAACGCCCAGCACAAAGACTCGGCAGCTCAACAAAAAAGGGGGCGGAGATGCAACGCCAGCGCATGCATCTCCGCCCCCTTTCGCATCGAGCAAGTAAGTCGGCGACCCGCACCGCCACGCCCAAACTACCCGCGCTGCGGACCCGCGGCAGCCACGAGCGGCTCAAGCCCCAGCTCGCGCGCGTAGTCTTCCTGCGTAAAAATCTCAACCAGTTCAAACGTATCGGTCGTATCGTCAAACACGAAATGCAGCACCGAGCAGTTGCCCGGCACGCGCTCGCGCTCGTCGGCCGCCGCTCCCCTCACGTGGTCCAAAAACTCCTTGATGGCCGATCCGTGGCTCACCGCAAGGACGCACTCGTGGTCCGGGCGTCGCATGAGCTCGGTCAGCGTCGTCACCATGCGCTCACGCACCTGCATCTGACCCTCGCCGCCAAACTGGCGATAGAAATCGCGCCACGGGCGCTCGGGCATGAGCATCACGCGCTCGGCCTCAAAGTCGCCAAAGAACCACTCACGCAGGCCGTCCAGGCGCTCGTACGCCAAGCCCGGCCACAAGTTGGCGATAGTCTGCTCGGTGCGATGAAGCGTGGAGGTGTAGGCATGATCGGGCTCAATGCCGCGCGCACGTAAAAACATGCCGGCGCGCGCCGCCTGGTCGCAACCCAACTGCGTAAGCGGCGAGTCACTCCAGCCCTGAATAATGCGCTTAAGGTTGAATATCGTCTGTCCATGACGGACCAGATACAGATCTTTATTCATAGGGGTCCTTTCGTTCGTTACCAACCCAAGAGCGAAAACGCCCCGTCGCAATAGCCAAAATGAAGCACGGCACCGTTGTCGGGTAGCTCTCCCCCGCCAGTCACATACTCAAGAAACTCCTGGCAGGCTGAGCCATGGGAAACCGCCAGCACGCAGTCGTGCTGCGGCCTGGCCATGATGCGGGACAGCGCCGCGACCATGCGCGACTGAAGCTGCACTTCCGACTCGCCGCCAAAGGCCACCGGATAATCGCCCCAGGGTTGCGGCGGCATCTCGCGATTTGATGTGCCCTCCAGCGAGCCAAAATGCCACTCACGCAGGTCATCGACCAGCTCAATGGAACGGCCCTCGCCAACGATAAGCTCGGCCGTATGCCGCGCCCGGCCCAACGGCGAGGAATACACATGATCAAAGGCCACGCCACGCGCCGCAAACGCCGTACGCGCCGTCAGCGCCTGCTCGCGCCCGCGCGCCGTAAGCGGCGAATCGTGCCAGCCTTGCAAAATGCTCTGCACATTGAGCTCAGTCTGCCCATGCCGCACCAAATACAGATCTGCCACAGACCCTCCCCTCGTACCACCACAAAGGGGACAGGAGCCTTTGTGGTGATTTTGCCGCCGGATTGCACCGCAACGACGCACAACTACAGCAGCACGTCGGCAAGCGGACGCTTGGGTACGTGGTGCACCCGCGCCTCGTCGCGCCAATAATTGATGGAGCCGTCGGGGTTGGAATCGATCGCATCGATCACCTGTGTCTCGGCCGGAATGCCAAACGCCATGATCAGCTTGAGCTCATACTTGTCGTTATCGAGCCCCATGGCATCGATCGCGTGGAGCGTAAAGGCCTTGAACATGCAGGCTGCCACCTCGGGCGTGGCGCTGCGGGCGGCGAGCATCATCGTCTGCGCGGCAATGCCCGTGTCGACCTCGGTAATGGGAGCGGCGGGCTTGCCCGGAACGGCGCGCTCGGCAAGAATCGCGATGTAGCCGGTCGGGCGCTCACCCTCGGCAGGACCCGGCCAGTCCTTAAGTGCGCCGGCCCATGCGAGCTCGTCAAATACACGCGCGCAATCCTCGGCACCGCTCACCACGTGAAAACGCAGACGCTGAGCATTGGCGCCGCAGGGAGCCAGGTGCGCCAGTTCCGCCAGCTCGAGCAAAAACTCGCGCGGCACGCGCATGGACTCGTCAAAACGGCGGCACGTACGGGCACGACGGACCAGCGCATCAAACGCTTCCAGACCGAGCTTTTCACAACCTTGCTTTGCCATCGACTCGGCGCTTACCGGCGCCGCGGGAACAGCTTCGTTCATAAGACCCCCAATAAAAGCCAATTGTTCTTAAGAAAATCTAACCTAAAACGTAGGCAATTACACACAGCGGCGCAATGTTCCACACCTGTTGAATACTCCGCATCCAAACGGGAACAAAGGTAACAATTCGGGAAGATGAGGCTCCCATTCGCCCTTCCCGCCCCACTCGACGGCGCCCTTGGGCGATACTGGTTGCAAGAGCTACGGCTTACGCCGCACGGAAAGGAGACATCATGGGCATCTTTAAGAACGATGACAAGCAATCGAGCGCCTTTGGATTTGACGAGAAAAGCATGGCAGGCAAGGCCGTCAAGGCCGTACGCTGGATTTACGCCATCACGGGCGTCTTGGCGCTCGTCGCCGGCATCGCACTGCTGTTTGCGCCCGCCAAGTCCCTCGTCTTCCTGACGACCGTCTTGGGCATCTACTTTGTGATCACGGCCGCGATCAGGCTGTTTACCGCTGTTTTCGAGCCGCTGCTGCCCACCGGCTGGCGCGTTACGAGCATCATCTCCAACCTGCTCATCATTCTGGGCGGCGTCATAATCCTGCGCAACCAGGCCTTCTCGACCGCGACGCTCACCACGCTCGTGGTGGTCGTCGCCGGCTTTGGCTGGATCGTCGAGGGCGTCATGTCGATTCTGGAATCCGAGCTTTCCGCCAACCGCGCCCTCGCCATCCTGAGCGGCGCACTCTCCATCATCGCGGGCATGTTCGTGTTTATCTATCCGCTGTGGTCGGCCAAGATGCTCGTCATCTTTAGCGGTGCCGCGCTGCTGGTGTTTGGCGTGACGCTCATTGTCCGCGCCATTCAGTTTGGCAAACTGGTGCGCTAGATGCCAAAGACGCTTTTTATTGATGCCGACGCCTGCCCGGTCACGCGCGAGTCGATCGACTGCGCGCGGAGGGCGGGCGTTGCCGTCGTTATCGCCGGCAACAGCACGCAGAACCTGGAACGCCACATTCGCCGCGACGATCCGCGCGACCCCGAGCATGCGCGTCGGGGCTTTTGGGTCACGACACTTGATGTAGGTGTGGGAGCCGATAGCGCCGACTTTGCCATTATCGAGCGCCTGCAGGCTGGCGACGTGGTCGTGACGCAGGACATAGGCCTGGCGAGCATGGTGCTCGGACGCGATGCCGCCGCCATCGGCGTGCGCGGGCGCGTCTACGACAAAGCGACCATCGACATGCAACTGTTTATTCGCCACGAGGAAAAGAAGGTGCGCCGCGCCGGGGGACGCACCCGCGGTCCGGCAACCTTCACCAGCGAGGACCGAGCCCGCTTTAAACGCAACCTCACCGAGCTGTTACGCTAAACAAGGTAGATTTTTGGGACATGCCTAAAAATCTACCTTTTTGTTTTATCGCGCACTCAACGCCCAGGTCATGACGGTGGATTGTAAGGCATGTCCCAAAAACTACTTAGAGACCAAAGGCGGAGAGAACGAGTCCCCAACCGGCGCCGATAACGTACATCATGACCAGAAACAGGGCGTTTTCGCGGGCACTGCGATTGGTGCGGAACAGCACCAGGTAGCCCACGCCAGCGGAAATGAGCGTGCCGGCGAGCATCGGCGCCAGCTGCAGCGCACCTTCGAGGTACAACTGCGTAATAACGACGCTGGCAGAGCAGTTGGGGATCAGACCGACAAGCGCCGAGCCCAGGACGGCGAGCGTCTCATTGCCGCGCAGGAACTGCTCGATTGCCGACTCGCCAAAGGTCTCGAGGACGGCGACCAGAATCAGCGTCACCAGGAAAATAAAAACCGAGACCTGCACAGTGTGCGAAATCGCGCTGCGGATAATCGACAGGATGGGCGCGCCTTCGTGGGAGTGGGAGCGGCCGTGGCCATGATGGTGTTCATGCTCGCCCTCATGACCGTGATCGTGGCCGTGCCCGTGTTCGTGTTCGTCCTCGTCTTCATCACAACCGCAATGGTCGCGCTCGCACAGCTCGTGGATGTGATCGGCGCTCACGCCCGCCTCGGCCACCTCATCAATGATGTCGCCACCGCTGTGGTCATCGTGCGCGCAGTTCACGTGTGCCGGATTGACCGCGGCCCCCAGCACGGTGCGACGAATCGCCGTATGCGCGCGGGCATTACGACGAAGGCCGCGGATAGCTGCATCCACGATAAAGCCCGTGACTAGAGCGATCAGCGCCTTCGATGCGAGCAGCATCGCCATGGTCTGCACGGGAACCTGCTCGGCAAGCAACAGCGGCAGCATCTCGTCTGAGGTCGAGAGGAAAACCGCAACCAGCGTGCCCAGCGTCACGACGCGGCCGGCGTACAGCGTCGCCGCCATGGCCGAAAACCCGCACTGTGGCACCATGCCCAACAACGATCCGACAACCGGACCCGCGGCGCCGGCACGCTTGATAGCGCCGTTGACGCGGTCGCCCGCAACGTGCTCAAGTGTCTCGAGGGCAAGATACGTCACCAACAAAAACGGCACCAGGGACAGCGTGTCCTTGCCGGCGTCGAGCAGAATATCAATCAGTAAATCCATGACGGATGGAACCTTTCGTGTCTTTCGGCAACATTGTAAAAGTCCTAGCGGTCAACTAGGGTATTGTAGTTGTCCCGGGCGCGGTGCCAATAGTTGCCCATGGTAAACTATCATCTCGCCACAACTCAGTAACCCCGAGCCGCGCGACGCGGCCCGTCCAAGGAGCAGCATATGAATGTTTCGCAAGCACTCGAATACGAGCGCCAGCCGTTTATCCCCATGTTTATCTACGGCGACCACGGCGCCATGGAGTCCGAGCGCCAGAAGGGCGAGGAGGCCCTCAAGGTGCTCGAGACCGAGTACTTTACTGCCGAGGGCGACCCCAGCTTCGACTTTGCCACCGTGCGCGACCTGGCCGACCGCAACCGCGACCTGTGCGACCAGATTGGCGAGGCGCGCCTGCGCAACGTGACGCCCGCGACGCTCTCGCGCGGCCTGTCCGACGCTGACACCTGCGCCGCCATCGGCAAGATGCAAAAGCGCACCGCCGCGTCCGTTATGCGCGAGATTCGTGGTGACCGCGACGCACTCGGCGTGGCCTATGCCCGCAAGCCCATCCAAGGTACGGTGCTGGGCATCGACATCGAGACCACCGGTCGCGCGCCCGAGCGCGGCTACATCATCAACGTGGGCTGGGAGATCATGGATCTTACCAGCGACGCCGTGCCGCATGACGCCGAAGCACACTACTGCGGCCTGCCCGACATCTACCGCGGCGAGGATGTGCCGCTATCGAACATCCATCACATCACCTGGGACGACATCGACGGCAAAAAGCCGTTCCGCGAGAACAAGGAGCTGCAGAAGCAGTTGCTCAAGCTCATGAAGAAGTACCCGTACATGGCTCACAATGCCGCCTTCGAGGACAGCTGGTTCAAAATTCATCTGGACGGTTACGCCGAGGCACGCCGCGCGGGCAAGATTATCGTCATCGATTCGCGCCAGATTTGCCGCAGCCTGGATGCCGACGTGCGCTCGCTCCCCCGCGAATCCGCGCCCGCTGCGCTCGAGAACTGGGCGCGCCGCCGTGGCACCCTCGCCGCCGACGCCAACGAGCAGCACCTGGGCCTGGACGACACCGACCTCATGCTCCGCACCGTCCAGGCCGAGTTCAACCTCAAGAACCTGTTTGCGAAATAGCAACGCCTGCGACAAACACTGCTTGCTCACGAGCGGCCTCGCAGCGAGAAACCCCGCAGCGGGGCCGCCCTACGTTCCATAGGCAGGCCCGCTCTTCACAAATTCTGAACCCTATTTTTTAACTATTTCGGCACTTTCCCGACACGTGATTTGTGTTTTGATGACGATGCATCGATACCAAATGTGCAGCAATTGAGTATTTATATGCTATAGCTAAGCTGCGAGAACATTGATTTTGGGCGTACCAACCCATAATCGCGTCAAGCTTTTGGACAGCATTTGGTTAGACCCCAAAAACGGCTTTCCCACTCAACGCCATCGACACGGTATTTTCTGACACGATACTTACCATGAGTATCGTATTGTCACATAACACGGCAAAAGCGGTCTACCAGGCTGCCCGCTCAGTGTCTACGAAAGACATCGAGTCCTGTAGTCCTGTCGCAATTTACGGATCGTGCCCCACCGGAACGCTCCTCGGCGCAGCCGCAGAATGGCTTACCAAGCATGATGTTGCCCGCGACGCAAGTGAATCCCTTGAGGTAGTGGTGTTTGATCGCAGGAACGCGCGCTACGCGATGGACTGTCGATGCCACGTTTCGTCAAAGCGATTCTCATGCTCGCGTTTTATGGAGCTTGAAGACAACATCTACATTGTTGGCGTTGAGCTTTGCGCGCTTCAGGCCGCCACCTATCTCCCGTTTCGCGAACTGGTGGAGTACTACTTTGAACTGTGCGGTGCCTATTCCCTTGGAACCGGTTCTTCTAGCTCTTATACCGAGCGTTTCCCACTCACCTCGACCGAGCGGTTAAAGCAGTTCTTTAATTCCGTTACCAGATGCGACGGTTTGGCCCTTGCCCGAAAGGCCATTCAATGTGTACGCGATGGATGCCGATCTCCCATGGAAACGGCATTTGTCATGATGCTTACGCTGCCCAAAAGCGAAGGAGGGCTTGGCATTAAAGGAATTGAGACCGACTACGAGGTGAAGGTCACCGCTGCCGCAAAAAATCTCACGAGACGCAAAAAGTTCTTTATGGATGCATATCTGAAGAGATCTCGAACAGATATTGAATACAACGGTTTTTATCACGACGCTGAAGAAAACCGCGCCATCGACGAGGAGCGCAAGAATGCGCTTGCGTCCATGGGGTACGGAATCATCACCGTCAGCCGTTATTCCTTTATGCATGCCAGCCCTTTCGTTAGGGTCATGGAAGCAATCCAACGAAAAGAAGGTATACGCCCCTCGCGTCTGCCAAAAGACTTTCAAATCATGCAAGAGGACCTGAGACTGTTTGTGCTCAGAAGGTTTATTGAGGAGAAGAAACGAATCCAGGAGGAGCTTCGCCAGGAAGCCGAAGAGGGCCAACGGATTGGCCTCGAAAAAGCAATGTTAGAAGGCATTACGTTGGATGATCCGACGATTAACGAAGCGCCGGCAATCGATGACATGCAGACTGTCGAACCCGACAGCCCATTATTCGACCAAACAAGCAGTCTCACGCCCGAGGGCAGGGTCTTCGGGACCGGAAACCAGGCCAGCTAACAAGGTGGGTACCTTAGCGGCGTGCAAAATTGCGAGTATTCAGCAGGGTCGGTCCTCCAACAGCCGAAAGTTGATTCAAGTGAGAAGCAAAATCGCCATAGAACGGGAACGTTAGGCAACATTTGAGGAAGACCTTGTCTGTTTACCGCCCCTAGATAACTCTTGAGCGGCTTTATTTGGCCTGGAATAGATTAACAGACCCCCTATAGTTGCAGAATACTCCATTTTTTGCACGGCGCAGGGGCACCCACCCCGGCATCACCTATCAAAACCGCTTAGTCCGGGATCTCGTCCGCTTTTCCACATCATTTTGTACGACGAATTGCCTAAATAATATTGACATATGAGCATGCGCTCATATAATCGTAAATAAGTTATATGAGCGCATGTTCATATGAAAGGATATTGTAGTGAGCATCCGCGTTGATGAAACGAAACCCGACATCGAGGCCACCGAACCCGCAATCCCCACCACCTGCTCGCCCGAGGACCTTCCCGACGAGGAGCTGTTGTACGACCTGGCCGACCTGTTCAAGGTCTTCAGCGACACCACACGCATCAAGATTCTCTATGCCCTCATGGGCCGCGAGCTCTGCGTGGCCGACATCGCCGAGGCGACCGCAACCTCGCAGTCGGCAGTATCGCACCAGCTGCGCACGCTTAAGCAGTCGCACCTGGTCAAGTTCCGCCGCGACGGCCGCAACATTCTCTACTCGCTCGCCGACGATCACGTCTACACCATGCTTAACCAGGGCATGAGCCATATCTGCGAATAGCAATCACCCACGGTATCAGCGCGGCCGGCACCCAGACCGCTAACACAGGGAAAGGAACCCACCATGAAAAAGCAGTTTAAGCTCGACGAGATCGATTGCGCGAACTGCGCGCGCGAGCTTCAGGACGAACTTGCCAAGCTCGAGGGCGTCAAGTCCGTTTCGGTCAACTTTATGACCCAGAAGCTGACGCTCGAGGCCGACGACGCCAAGTTCGACGAGGTCCTGGACCGCGTCGTTGAGTTCACCGCCGACGCCGAGCCGGACTGCGAGATCATTCTCTAACCCGCGCATACGTTGACCTGCGAGGCCGCGCTTGCCGCGGCCTTTGCTCGCGAAATTATATGAGCAAGTGTTCATACACTCAAATGGGAGGTTTGAATCATGGCAGCCGCCGATCCCAAAAAGAAAAAGAAGAAGCGCAAGAAGAAAGAGTCCCTTGAGCATAAGCGCAACCGCATCCTGGTAGCACTGGGCATTTTTGCCGTTGTTTATGCCCTCGACGAGCTCGGCGCCCTCACTATCGCATTTGGGGAGCCCGGCAACATCTACGCCAGCTTTGTGCTGTTCCTCGTGCCGTTTTTGATTGCCGGCTACGACGTACTGCAAAAGGCATTCAATAACATCCGCCGCGGCAAGGCCTTCGACGAGAGCTTCCTCATGGCCGTCGCGACCATCGGCGCGTTTGCCATGGTGCTCTTCCCCGACACCGACCCGCACATGGCCGAAGGCGCCGCTGTCATGCTGTTCTACCAGGTCGGCGAGTTGTTCCAGGCATACGCCGTGGGCAAGAGCCGCAAGTCAATCAGTGCCATGATGGACATCGCGCCCGACTACGCTAACGTCGAGCAAGCCGACGGCACACTCGAACAGGTCTTTCCCGATGACATCGCCGTCGGCACCGTGATCGTGGTCAAGCCCGGCGAGCGCGTGCCTATCGACGGCGTCATCGTCGAGGGCGAAACCCAGCTCGACACCGCCGCACTCACGGGCGAGTCGGTCCCCCGCCCGGCCAAGACCGGCGACGATATCATCAGCGGTTGCATCAACATGACGGGCCTCATCCACGTGCGCACCACCAAGCCCTTTGGCGAGTCAACCGTCGCGCGTGTTCTGGAGCTCGTGGAGAATGCCAGCGAAAAGAAGGCGCGCACCGAGAACTTCATCACGCGCTTTGCCCGCGTCTACACCCCCGCCGTCACTGGCGCTGCCGCGGTGCTCGCGCTTGGCGGCGGCCTGGTGACTGGCGCTTGGTCCGATTGGATCCTGCGCGGCCTGACCTTCCTGGTCGTCAGTTGCCCGTGCGCGCTCGTGATCAGCGTACCGTTGAGTTTCTTTGGCGGCATCGGCGGCGCGTCCAAGCTGGGCGTTCTCATCAAGGGCTCCAACTACCTCGAGACGCTCGCCGACGTGGACACCATCGTCTTCGACAAAACGGGCACCCTCACCAACGGCACGTTCTCAGTCGTCGCGGTGCACCCCGAGGCTGGCTATACCGAGCAGTCGCTGCTCGAAGTCGCAGCCCTTGCTGAGTCGTTCTCCGATCACCCCATCGCGCAGTCCGTGCGCGACGCCTACCAGGGCGAGGTCGACCCCAAGCGCGTGAGCGACTCCGCCAACGACGCGGGCCACGGCGTGACGGCAACCATCGACGGCAAGCACGTCGTCGTTGGCAACGCCAAGATGCTCGCCGCGGCCGGCGTTGAAGCACCGGACTGTGAGGTTGTCGGCACGATCCTCCACGTGCTCGTTGACGGCGTGTACGCCGGCCACATCGTGATTGCAGACACCGTTAAGGCCGATGCGGAGCAAACGATTCGCGACCTGCATGCCGCCGGTATCAACCGCACCGTCATGCTCACGGGCGACCGCGAGGAGGTTGCAGCGTCTGTGGCCAAGCAACTCGGTCTCGACGAGTTCCACGCGCAGCTCCTGCCGGGCGACAAGGTCGAGCGCGTTGAGGCGCTACTCGCGGCCGAAAGTGGCAAGGGCAAGCTCGCCTTTGTCGGCGACGGTATCAACGACGCTCCTGTGCTTACGCGCGCCGATGTGGGCATTGCCATGGGCGCCATGGGCTCCGACGCCGCGATCGAGGCCGCCGACGTGGTGCTGATGGACGACAAGCCGTCCAACATTTCCCGCGCGATCCGCGTGGCGCGCAAGACCATGTCGATTGTTTGGCAGAACATAATCTTTGCGCTGGGCATTAAGCTGCTGATCCTTGTGCTGGCAGCGCTGGGTATCGCCAATATGTGGCTTGCCGTCTTTGGCGACGTAGGCGTGGCGATCATCGCCATCCTGAACGCCATGCGCGCGATGGGTGTCAAGAACCTGTAGCGCCTGTGGTCCCACCGGCCGGGGCCGGGCTTGGTTTTGAAAACGTCCTCGACCAATGAATCGCCCCCGTTCTGCTCCTTCGGAGCTACGAACGGGGGCGATTCTGGTCTGCGGAATGTTTTCAAAACCAAGCCCGGCCCCGGCCTGCGGCGACACAACTGGCGGTTCTTGGGCATCACTTGCTGGCGGGGTTCCTTGTCTGAGTTGGACTTGGTTGGTGGGGTTACTGATCCCGGTCGCTGCCCCGTCTCAGCATCGATCTTAGCTTCTCGAAGCTCTCCTCGCTCAGGCAGTGCTCCATGTGGCAGCCCTCTTGCGACGCGACCTCGGGCGTTACGCCTGCGTCCTCTAGCAGACCTACAAAAAAACAGTGGCGCTCCCACATTTGACGGGCAACCTCAAGACCGCGTTCCGTCAGATGCACGTCGCGTTTGCCCATCTCCACGTAGCCGGTGCTCTCCAAGGCCGCCATGGCTTTAGAGACGCTTGCTTTGGTTACGCCCAAGTATTCGGCAACGTCGATCGAGCGCACGATGCCCTGACGTTCCGACAGAACGTAGATCGATTCGAGATAGTCTTCTCCGGATTCACGTAGGGCCATGGGCCGCCTTTCGCGATGATTGCTAGTTAGCCTTTGGATACTTTCCTTGGCTTACTTTACCGCAAAAGTTGACCATGTCTTACTGCATTGACCAAAAAGTTAGCCGCGTTTCACAAAACGTGCGGGACGAAAACAAAATGGGAACGCCCCGCAAGGAGTGTCCCCAGCTGCCGGCAGATAAGGAGCGTCCCCAAGTGCCGGGTCGCAGCTACACGAGGCCAAAGTGCTTCGCGGCGTTGTAGATGCCGTCGTCATCCACGGCGGTCGTTACGTAGGTCGCTGCGGCCTTCACGGTCGCCTGCGCGTTGCCCATTGCCACACTTGTGCCCACGGCCGAGAACATCGACAGGTCGTTCTCGCCGTCGCCAAAGGCAATCGCCTCGCTCGCGTCGACACCCAGGCGTTCCAGCGTCGCCGCGACACCCAGGTCCTTACCGCCGTTGGCAGGGATAATGTCGCAGAACAAATCACACCAGCGCGTAGTGAGAGAATGCGACACCGCGTCGGTCACGATATGTTCGTCGGCGGGGTCCACAAAGGCGCAAAACTGGTAGACCGGCGCATCGAAGGCATGCTCAAACGGTTCCTCGTGGTAGACGATTCCCGCGTTGCTGCCGGCCGTCACCACGCGCTCGGACAGACGGTTCACAAACGAGTTCTCGCCCTGCATACACAGCGAGTCATAGCGCCCCTGCGCCACCTGGTCCACGATTACCGCAACGTCGTCCGGATCAATCGGACAGCTGCGGTAAACCCCCTCGGCATCAAAGCAGTGCTGGCCCGAGAGCGTAATGTACGCATCCCAACCCAGGTCGAACAGCCAATCGGGCATCTGGTAGGTCGGGCGACCCGTAGCAATCACGCATGCGATCCCCTGCTCGTGAAAGCTGTCGAGCACCTGCTGCGCCGACGCCGGAATCCGATGGGTCTTAAAGCTCAGCAGCGTGCCGTCGATATCGAAAAACGCGGCCTTGATCATCCTCGCCTACTCCTCGCCCTCGAGCTTCTCGCTCGCCTCGAGCCACGCCATCTCCAGCTCGTCCATGGCAGCGTGAGCCTCGTCGATCTTTGCCTGCTGCTCGCCGAGCGCCGTGTAGTTGGTGGGATCGACCTGGGCCATGGCGGCCTCGGCCTCCTCCACGCGAGCGCGCTGCGTTTCCATCTTGCGCTCGAGCGAACTCACCTCGCGGCGGAGCTTCTGGCGCTCGGCGTTGGACAGGCCGTTGGGCTGACCGCTCGACTTGGGCTTTTCGGCCGCAGCTGCCGCGGCACCGGTGTCAAACGTGCCGGTCTTGGCGCTCGGCGCGCCCACGGGCTCGCCCTCGGCGGTGGCGTTGCACAGGCGCAGGTACTGGTCCACGCCACCGGGCATATGCGTCAGGTGGCCGTCGAGCAGCGCCCACTGCTGGTCGGTCACGCGCTCCATCAAAAAGCGGTCGTGCGTCACCAGGATCAACGTGCCGGGCCAGCCGTCGAGCAGGTCCTCGACAATCGCGAGCATGTCGGTATCCAGGTCGTTGCCGGGTTCGTCCAGGATGAGCACGTTGGGTTCGTCCAGGATTGTCAGCAGCAGCGACAGGCGGCGGCGCTGGCCGCCCGAAAGATCGCCGATGCGGCTCCAGAGCTGCTGCGTCGTAAAGCCCAGGCGCTCGCAGAGCTTCTCGGGCGAAGTCTCCTTGCCGTCGATGACGTAGTACTTCTTATAGTGGCTGAGCACCTCGCGGATCGTGTCGCCCATGTAGGGCTCGAGCTCCTCGAGCTGCTGCGACAGCACGCCAAAACGCACTGTCTGGCCAATCTTCACGCGACCGCGCAGGGGCGCGATCTTGCCCTGAATCACGTCAAGCAGCGTCGATTTACCGGCACCGTTCTCGCCCAAAAGACCATAGCGGTCGCCCGCACCAATGAGCCAGGTCACGTCGGAGAGCACCTGCTTGGGCGCGCCGTCGGTATCGGCATAGCCGGCGTCCACGTCGACCACATCGATAACCTGCTTGCCCAGGCGGCTCACGGCCAGGCGCTTGAGCTCCAGCTCGTCACGCACGGGCGGCACGTCGGCAATCAGCTCGCGAGCAGCCTCAACGCGAAACTTGGGCTTGGTGGAACGCGCCTGGGCGCCGCGGCTCAGCCACGCGAGCTCCTTGCGCGCCATGTTGCGACGGCGCTCCTCGGTAACGGCGGCCATGCGGTCGCGCTCCACGCGCTGCAGGATATATGCCGAGTAGCCGCCCTCGAAGGGACCTACCTGGCCGTCGTGGACCTCCCACATGCTGGTGCAGACCTCGTCCAAGAACCAGCGGTCGTGCGTGACCACGAGCATGGCGCCCTGGCCGCGCTGCCAGCGGGCCTTTAAGTGACGCGCAAGCCAGTTGATGGTGCGCATGTCCAGGTGGTTGGTGGGCTCGTCGAGCATGAGCACATCGTAGTCGCCAATCAGCAGGCGCGCGAGGTCCACGCGACGGCGCTGACCGCCCGAGAGCTCGCCCACCATGCCCTCCCAGGGCACATCGCTAATAAGACCGGCCAGAATCTGGCGCGTACGCGGGCTCGACGCCCACTCGTACTCAGGCGTGTCGCCCACAACGGCATGATGCACGGTATCGGTGTCGACAAGCTGGTCCTTTTGGCCGAGCAATCCGATCGTCGTGCCGCGGCGGTGCGTCACGCGGCCGTCGTCGGGTTCCAGCGTGCCGGCGAGCACGCTCAGCAGCGTCGACTTGCCGTCGCCGTTTTTACCGACGATACCAATGCGGTCGCCCTCGCCCACGCCGAGCGTCACGCTATCGAAAATATGCTTGGTGGGAAACTCTAGGCTGATGGAATCGCATCCCAAAAGAATCGCCATATGCCCTGCTCCTTCGTAGAAATTCAACGTTGTCCATGATAGCAGCGAGCCCCGCCCCAAACCACCACGAAGGTGCCTGTCCCCTTTGTGGTGGTCGTTTCGGTCGCAGAGCAAAAAGGCGGGCCATCTCGCAAAAGAGATGACCCGCCTCTCCAATCAGTCCCGCGACAACCGTGGCCGCCGCGGGCCTCAAGCATGTCCCGGACTAGGAGAACATACCGGTGAGGTAATCATTCAGCCGCTTATCCTTGGGCCGTTGGAAAATCTCGTCGGTCTCGTCGTACTCGACCATATCGCCCATGTAGAAGAACGCCGTGCGGTTGGACACGCGCGACGCCTGCTCCATGTTGTGCGTCACGATGACGATGGCACGGTCGGCAACGATCGACGACATCAGGTCCTCGATCGCCAACGTCGAGATGGGGTCGAGCGCCGAGCAGGGCTCGTCGAACAGGATCACGTCGGGGTTGAGCGCCAGCGTGCGCGCAATGCACAGACGCTGCTGCTGACCGCCCGAAAGCGCGTAGGCGCTCTTGTCGAGCTTGTCTTTGACCTCGTCCCACAGCGCGGCACCGCGCAGACTTTCCTCGACCATGCGGTCGAGCTCGTCACGATCGGTGATGCCGTGGCGCTTGGGCGCAAAGGTGATGTTGTCGCGAATGGACTTGCGGAAGGGGTTGGGCTGCTGGAACACCATGCCGATGGAGCGACGCAGCTCGTACGTGTTCTCGGTCTTGGTGTTCACGTTGCGCCCGCGGTAGTTGATCTCGCCCTCCACGCGACAGCGGCGAATCTCGCGATTCATCAGGTTGAGGCTACGCAAGAAGGTCGACTTGCCGCAGCCCGAAGGCCCGATGAGCGCCGTGATCTCACCCTTGTGGAAGTCGAGCGACGTATTGTGCAGCGCATGGTGGTCGCCATAGTACACGTTGACGTCCTTGGCGGAGAGCACGACCTCGTCGCTCACGGCCTTGCCGCTCACGCGCACGCGCCTCTCGCTCTCCCCCACGCTCGACAGAAAGTCCTGGGTCTCGGACGTGGCCGCCTCGGTTGCGGGCGTTGCATTCATCTCGCTCATTCGGCCGTCATCTTCCTTGCCAGTTGCTTGCCCACGATACGGGCGATTACGTTAAACAGCAGCACGCAGATCATCAGCAGTGCCGCGGTGCCCCAGACGATCTGCTGGGCCTCGGGGCTGCCCTCGCCATAGATCTTGTAGATGTGCACGGCCAGCGACTCGCCGGGACGGAACACGTTCCAGGCGCAGGTGGGGCTCGACAGGTTAAAGCTCAAGAAGTTCAGACGAACCGGCGAGCTCATGCCCGAGGTAAAGAGCAGCGCCGCGGCCTCGCCAAACACGCGGCCGGCCGAAAGCACGATGCCGGTCACGATGGCGGGCATGGCCTCGGGAATCAGGATGTGCAGTGTGGCCTCCCAGCGAGTGAGGCCCATGGCCAGGCACGCATCGCGCTGGGCCTGCGGCACGTCCTCGAGCGCCTGCTGAATCACGCGCACCAGGATGGGGATGTTGAACATGGTGAGCGCGACGGCGCCGGAGATGATGGAGTACTTCCAGCCCAGCTGCACCGAGAACACCAGAAAGCCGAACATGCCGACGACGATGGAAGGCAACGAGGACAAGGTCTCGATAGCGGTGGAGGCGATGTCGCGGATAGGGCCGTTCGGCGCGTACTCAACCAGGAAGACCGCTCCGCCCAGGCTGATGGGCACCGAGATGACTAGAGTGATCAGCAGCAGGTAGAACGAGTCGAACAGCTGGTAGAGCACGCCGCCCTGGGTTCCGTTGGCGCGCGCAGGCTGCGTGAGGAAGCCCGGCTGGAACAGCGTCGAGATGCCCTCGAACAGGATGTAGGCCACCATGGAGACGACGATGAGCATGACGATGGCGACGATCGCCGTCAGCACGCCCGTGGCGATGCGGTCCTGCCTTTGGACACGCCCGAGTCTCGCCTCGTCGATATGGATGCGCGTGCTAGCCACGAGCCTTCGCCCCCTTGCGGCCAATGAGATGGATGATCAGGATAAAGATGAGGCTCATGCCCATCAGCAGAAGACCGAGCGCCCACAGGACGTCGTCCTGGGCCGAGCCCTCGGCATAGACCGCCATGGACGTGGTGAGCGTGGTGGTGATGGTGGAGGCCGGCGACAGCAGCGACGTCGGCATGGCCTCGATACCGCCGATAACCATGCGCACGGCGAGCGTCTCGCCAAAGGCGCGGGTCATGCCAAGGATGACCGCGGTCATGAGCGAGGACATGGCGCTCTTGAGCACCACGTGCCAGATGGTCTGCCAGCGGGTGTAGCCCAGCGCGAGCGAACCCTGACGGTAGCTGTCGGGCACGGCACGCAGGCCATCGACCGAAAGCGTGGTCATGGTCGGCAGGATCATGACGGCCAGCACGATGGCGCCGGGCAAGATGCCCAGGCCTGTGCTCACGTGGAGAACGCTCTTCATAAGGCCGACGACCACGTGAAAACCGATCAGGCCAAAGACGACCGAGGGAATGCCGGTCAAAAGCTCAATAAGCGGCTGAAAGACCTTGGAGCCAAACTTAGGCTGGATCTCGACCGCAAAGATGGCAGAGCCGATGGCGATGGGCAGCGCGATGAGCGTGGAGAGCACCATGACCGCAAACGAGGTGACGATCAGGGGCAGGGCGCCGGTGTAGGGCAGGCCGTTTTCGGCTGTGTTGGCCAGATCCCACTTGGTGCCGGCGAAGAACTCTACGACCGAGACGCCGTCCTTGAGAAAAGCCGAGAGGCCCTTTTGGGCGACCATAAAGATGAGCGC
This sequence comes from Collinsella sp. TM06-3, assembly GCF_003436395.1. Classification (NCBI taxonomy): domain Bacteria; kingdom Bacillati; phylum Actinomycetota; class Coriobacteriia; order Coriobacteriales; family Coriobacteriaceae; genus Collinsella; species Collinsella sp. TM06-3. The sequence continues at coordinate 41,153 of NZ_QSPG01000003.1, forward strand.
GGCAACGACAAGCGTCACGAGCGCTACGCACGCGCCCGTGACGCCCAGGCCCACGTTCTCAAGGTCGCGCTTTGGCAGCTGTTTTGCCATTGCAAACCTTTCCGGGGCGATTACTTATTTAGCGGATACCTTGCCGCTGGCGTCCTTGACGACCTTCATGGCAGAGACTGGGATAAAGCCCTGCTCCTCGACGAGCTTGCCCTGGACGTCGTCGGAAAGCATGAACTCCAGGAAGGCCGTGGTGGCCTCGTCGGCGTCCTTGGAGCAGTACATGTGCTCGGTCGCCCAGATCTTAAAGGAGTCGTCGGTAACGTTTGCGCTCTTGGGCTCGACGCCCTCGACCTTGATGGCGTTGAACTTGGAGTCGTCGAAGTGCGAGAAGTCGAGGTAGGAGATGGCGTTGTCGGTGCTGGCCATCTGGGTCTGGACGTCGCCGGACTTGTCGAGCTCGGCGTCGCCCTTAAAGTCGTTGGCCTCGTCGCCAAAGACGGCAGCCTCAAAGGTGGCGCGGGTACCGGAGCCGGCCTTGCGGTTGAGGACGACGATGGTGGCGTCGTCGCCACCGACCTCCTTCCAGTTGGTGATCTGGCCGGAGAAGATGCCCTTGAGCTGCTCGAGGGACAGGTCGTCGACCGTAACGTTCTTGGAGACGACGGGGCCCATGCCCACGACGGCGACCTCGTGGTCGACGAGGTTCTTGACCTGATCGGCCTCGAGCTTGGTCTCGGCGAAGACGTCAGAGTTACCGATGGTGACGGTGCCGGCGGCGACAGCGGTCAGGCCCTTACCCGAACCGTTACCCGAACCGGAGACGGAGACGTCCGGATTGGCATCCATGAACTTCTCGGCAGCGGCCTCGACGAGAGCCTGGAACGAGGAGGCACCGTCGTAGGTCACCTCACCGGAGACGGACTCGGCGGCAGCGGCGCTACCCTTGTCGGCGGCGTCGGAAGCGCCTGCGCCGCCGCAACCAACGAGGCCGAGGCCCACGATGCTGGCGAGACCACCAGCGAGGCCGAGGAACTGACGACGAGAATAAGCCTGATCGAGCATGATCTTCCTTTCATACAAGCGACTCGCGGGCACCCTGCCCGCTTTGCTGTTTGGAAAGATACGGTCTCGATCGGGCAGCGCCCGCGTCAGCTGCGCTTTATTACGGGCATCTGATAGACCCTTACCGCAAGCGCGGCCCAGCCTTTACAAACGAATAACAAACCCGCCGGCAAGCATGGCCAGCCTTTTACACCAATAAAAACAAAGTTGCGGTGAAATAGTTCCTGTTTGGCCATCAAATGGCCCATTCTAGGAACTATTCCACCGCAACTTAGATTGGGAAACCGCGAGACCTTAAAGCTCTAATTCATTCAAACGGAGGATCGCAACAATATAGATCTTGAGCGCCTGCTTGAGCTGGTCCTCGTTGGCGCACTCGTTGGGGCCGTGCATCTGGCCGCCCCATGCGGGCAGCTCCAGGCCGGTCTCCTCGGGGCCAAACGAGACGGCGCGGGCAAAGTTGCGCGCATACGTGCCGCCGCCCATGGCAAAGGGTTCGGCATGCTTGCCGGTGAACTCGTTATAGGTATCGATAAGCGCCTTCACGGCCGGATCGTCGGCAGACACCGAGAACGGCACCTTCGCGCGACCCAGCTGGCACGTCACGCCAAAACGGCCCACGAGCGGCTCGAGCTGCTCGCGGATGGTATCGGCACTCGTGCTGTCGGGGAAGCGCACGTCGATGACCTGCTCGATATGGCCATCCGCCACACGGATGACGCCAGCGTTGCAGGTAAGCGGGCCAAACGCCGGGCTCGTCGCATCGATGCCCAGGCCGCGACCATAGGCGTCCGCATGCACAAAGGCCAGGAACTTGACGAACTCGTGCTCGGCAGGCGTCAGCAGGCGCTCGTCGCGTGCACCAAACGCGTCTTCGGCCTCGCGCAGATACGACACGATCAGGCCGACGGCGTTGATGGTGCCCTCAGGCATCGAAGCGTGGCCGCCAATACCGTGGGCGAAAATCTGCGCACGCCCGTTATCAAGCGCCGTGATCTCCAGGCGGTCGGCGTTCTCAACGGGCGCCGGCAGCTCATCGGCGGCAATCGCGAGCTCGCAGATGGACTGCGACGGAATGGCATTGCTCGCCTCGGAGCCGCTCCACGACACGATGCGCCCGCCGTCGATCTTGGGACTCACGAACGTCGCCCCAAACTGGCCCTTCTCGGCATTGCAGACCGGAAACTCGGCATCGGGCGTAAACAAAAAGTCGGGGTCTGCGTGGTTCTCCAGATAATGGTGAACGTCGGACATGCCCACTTCCTCATCGCAGCCCAGCAGCGCGCGGAAAGTATAGCGCGGGGTAATGCCGTGCTTGAGCAGATAGGCGCCGGCGTAGAGTGACAGCACCGCCGGACCCTTGTCGTCGATAACGCCGCGGCCGAGCAGCCAGCCCTCGCGACGCTCCAGCGCAAACGGGTCGGTGTTCCAGCCCGGGCCGGCGGGCACCACGTCCACGTGGCAGATGGTCGCGAGCTGCTTGTCGCCACGGCCAGGGATATCGGCAATGCCCACATAGCCCTCGTCGTCGCTCGTCTGATAGCCAAGCTTCTGCGCGATGCCGAGCGCACAGTCGAGCGCGTCACGGACCGGGCGGCCAAACGGCGCGCCGGGCTCTGCATCGGCAGAAACTGCCACGGACGGATAGCTCACCAGTTGCTCGATATCGGCGACGACATCTTCCCAGACCTCGTCAACATACTCGGCAACGCTCTGCTCCACCTGATTCATGGACGACCTCCTAACCCATGAGCGGCGATCACGCCCGCCCCTCACATTACGTCTATTAGATAGCGAAAAGTTTAGCAAGCTCGGCCACCGAGTGCACCACCGCATCGGCGCCCGCCGCCTCGTGCTCCCCCGGCGCCGCCGCACCCGAATAAATGCCGATGCACGGCACGCCCATCGCGTGCGCGCCCTCAACGTCGTTAAAACGGTCGCCGATCATCACGGCCTCGTCCGCGACCGCACCCAAGGCCGCCAACGCGTCGCGGACCGAATCGGCCTTGGTCTCGCGCCCCTGCGGCGGATTCATGCCAACCACCGCCTCAAACTGAGAAAGTCCCAGCTCTCCCACCATGTCGATACACTTCGCCTCCATGCGTGACGTTGCCACGGCCAAGCGATGTCCCTGCGCGACAAGGCCATCGAGCAGCTCGGGGATTCCGTCGAACACGGGATACTCTTCCGGTCCCAGCTCATCAAAAAAGGCACGGTACTCGTCAGCCACCACAAGCGACTCCTCGCGGGAGAAGCCATAAAAGTCGTGAAAGCTCTTCCACAGGGGCGGCCCGATCATGCGGCGCAGGTCACCCATCTGCGCCTCCGAAAACCCGCGTGCGGCCAACGTCTTGCGCGTCGAGGTCATCACCGCCCGGCCCGTATCGGCCACCGTGCCGTCAAAATCGAACAGCACAACCGGCCGCCTGCATATCTCCAACGCCTCCATCGGCATTCCTCTTCCCCAGTTGATGATTTCCACACCGACACTTCAAACTGTTGACTATTCAACAATTGAACCTAGAAATGTGGAATGACTCCACTATACTTGTCGCACTTTGCTCTCAGAAGGCGGCACGCAAGCGCCCCAATGAAAGGTGCAATTATGTCTTTTGCCATCATAACCGACTCCACGTCGGACATCTCCCCCGCCCGTGCTCAAGAGCTTGGCATTTACGTCATTCCGCTACATGTGATTATCGAGGGCGAGGACCTGCTCGACCAGGTGCAGATTACCGCCGAGGAATACGTCGCCCGCATGGCCGGCTCCGAGCAGCTGCCACACACCTCGCAGCCGAGCGCCGGCGAGTTCAAGGCACTCTTTGACCGCGTGCGCGCCGACGGCCACGATAGCGCGATCTTTATCTCGCTGTGCAGCGAATGGTCCGCCTGCTATTCCAACGCATGCCTGGTCGCCGAGACCCACGAGCTCGACGTGCGCTGCATCGATTCGCGCACTGGCTCGGGCGCCGAGGGCCTGCTGGTGGAGTACGCACTGGCCATGCGCGAAGACGGCCGCAGCTTGGACGAGACCGAGGCGCAGATCCGCGCGACGCTGCCCGACGCCCACCTGCTGCTGATTCCCCGCACGCTCGAGAACCTCGTTAAGAACGGCCGCGCGCCCAAGCTCGCCGGCCAGCTCACGCAGATGCTCAACATTCGCCTAGCCGTTTCGCCGGAGTGGAAATCGGGCGAGATCAAGGCCATCAAAAAGGGCCGCGGCGCCAAGCGTATCGTCGCCAGCACCATGGCAGACTGCCTCACGTTTTTGGACGAGCACCCGGGCTCAAGCGTGCGCGTGCTCACGACCGGCGCCGCCGAGGAGCAGGAGCTCGTCAGCCAAGCGCTCGCGGGCCAAGACTACGTAGACGCCGGCACCGGCCCCATCGGCTGCACCATCGCCACCCATGTAGGCGTCGACGCAATAGCCATCAGCTACTGCCCCCACTACCAACCTGCCAATTAGGGACAGGTTTATTTTGGCAGGTTTTATCTGGGCAAACGTTAAACAGTAACAAAGGCTTGCCTGGCAAGATCGGACATGCCAAAGCCGTCGAACAACCGAAGTACACCCAGCCACAACAAAGCCATCACGCCGACGCGCCGCAACTCAAGGCGCGCCGGCGTCTTTTTAGGAGTCGCGGCGGAAAAGGGGCCGTTTTAGCCAAAAGGCCGCGAAACGCTTCCCATTACGCCGCAACTTCATTGCCGCCCAACCAGCCAATCGAGAAATTGGCGGCGATCGATGCTTTGTCCAACCCCCTTGCGATACCCTCTGGGCAAAAAATGGCAAATATGAGTACTGTTACCAGTTTAGTAACAGCGAAATCTGGCTGAATTTGCCGTCTTCCGCCAATTCCGAGCGTCATAAAGTCCCGAATCGCCATGTTTATAGGGTTGATTATATCCAATCCGAATCGATTGGTCTTAAATACTTTCCTGATGATATGTTACTGCTCAAACCACAGTACTCATATTTGCCATTTTTTGCCCACAGGGTCTATTCGAGGATAGTTTCCTGCGCCTCCAGCCCACCTCATGGCCGCCAAAACCCATTCAGCAACAGCTACCGCACATTTTGACATCAGCCAAACACCACTCACGGAGCTGTACTCCGCTATCGCCGAACCAAAATCAGAGCCGAGTCCCTTAAAAATCAAAATAACGTACCCTCATTTCAATGAACTCCGACAAGAACGGCATTTACATGAGCACCGTCACGCATCAATACGCCCTCATCGGGGGCACGCTATTCCAATTCAAGAAAATCGTCGCCCATGTATCGGAGCCGCACAGCCAAATCGTCATCTGCGGCAACGGTCCAGACATCCGTTACGCAACACTGGAAGAATGGGAGAAAGCTGGCGAATCTTTCGATAGACGGGCGCAGGTCGAGGGTGTCGTCACCAGTGCGAGCCCAGCGCGCGACAAACTCGAGCTCTTTCGCAATCTCTTTACTGGCCGCAAAGATGTTTACGCCCATGGGTACCGCAGAAAAGACGGGGGAATCGGCTATACGCCCGCCTGCGCAAACGAGTGGAAGTCAGGCATTTGTCCCAAAGCAAATCGTCAGAAAACCAAATGCGCTGAATGCGGCAACCGCGTCTTCCCCGAGTTGAGCGATACCGCGATCATCTCCCATTTCAAGGGCAGTGACGACAGACTCCGAGACGTCATAGGTCAATATGTTCTCGATAATGACAGCAACACAAAAGTCCTGGTCATCGACTTTGACGGAGCCGATTGGAAAGAAGCGACAAACGCCATTCGGCTTGTCGCAAAAAACCATGGAATCGATGCTGCAGTCGAGCGATCGAGATCAGGTAACGGCACACATGTCTGGTTTTTCTTCCTAGAGCTCACCAGCGCGAAGATCGCACGAGAATTTGGAAGCAGCCTTATCACCGAAGCGGCGGCGCTCAACAAGACAATCACCTTTGAAGCTTTTGACCGGATGCTGCCCGCGCAGTCCACCATTCCTGAGGGAGGCTTTGGAAATCTCATAGCGCTGCCTTTTCAAGGAAAAGCGCAGCGAAAAGGGAACAGCGTATTTGTTGACGAGCAATTTGAGCCCTTTCCCGATCAATGGCTTTACCTTTCTCAAATCCAGTTAATCCCGCGCACGACGGTGCAAAATCTGATCGAGAGCATCGACAATAGGTCGCACGGAATAGCGGCTGCGACGGCGGCAAACACCGCCGCACCGCATTCCCAGAGGCCGCGAAAGCGGCTTCCGCTCACACCGCGGGACCTCCCGTCATCGCTGTCCGTCACGCAGGCCGATATGCTCTATATCCCCGAAAAATCTCTGAGTCCCGCAGCTCAAATGGAAGTCCGCAGGCTTGCAACATTTGCCAACCCAGAATTCTTCCGCGCGCAATCTATGCATCAATCGGTATTCGGCAAACCGCGGTACATAGACCTCAGCGAACTTAGAGACGGCTGCGTCGCGATTCCCAGAGGCTGCAAGACTCAGCTTGAGCGGCTGCTTCAAGAAGCCGGCGTTGCTGCCCACTATTCAGACAAGCGCCAGTCTGGAAATCCAATTGTAATGACATTTAAAGGGACTCTTCGCCCTGAACAGCAAATTGCCGCTGAACAAATGCTCGGCCATGAAGACGGGATCATGTCTGCACCGACGGGTTTCGGGAAAACCGTCATTGGAGCCTATCTTATTGCTGCCATCGGTCTTCCAGCGCTCGTCATCGTTCCCAAGACTGCGCTCATTGCCCAATGGAAAACCCAGCTCGAACGATTTCTCGACATCACGGACAACAGAGAGCCCGTCCGAACCCCAAAAGGACGAATCAGCAAAAGGCAGCCTCCGCTCATTGGTCAAATCGGAGGAGGCAAAACCGCCATAAGCCATCTCATCGACGTTGCTTCATTCCAGTCTTTGTCCAGCAAGGACCCCCAGACCGAAGAACCAATAGCCAAGGAGTTCGTTCGTGATTACGGCCTCATCATCTGTGATGAATGTCACCATGCAGCCGCACCACAGCTTGAGCTCGTCCTCAAGTCCGCTCCAGCAAAATATGTATACGGCCTTTCCGCGACGCCCGAACGCTCGGACGGACTCACGCGAGCACTCTCAATGCTCTGCGGCCCGCTTCGCCATGCCATTGATCCAAAAACGCAAGCAATCCAACAGGGAATTCAGCGCGTTGTTAGGCCGCGTTTTACCGGAGTTCGACTACCCGCCTACGAACCAGGGGCGTCCTTTAATCAAGTTCTCGATCTCCTGTGTGCGCACACAGCGAGAAACGAAGCAATTGTCGACGATGCCCTCGAGACCGCGTCAAACGGTCGACATCCGCTTGTGCTATCCAAAAGGAAAAAACATGCCGAAGAGCTATGTAGGCTGCTTCAAAGCCGCGGACACGAACCTATACTCTTAACCGGAGAAATCGACGCCAAAGAAAGAAAGGCAATACTGAACAGCCTTCCCGGCTTCGAGCATGAGCATCGAATTATCATCGCAACCGAAGGCCTTCTGAGCGAGGGTTTCGACCTGTCTTACCTTGACACTCTGCTCATTGCCACACCGATATCTTGGGACGGCAGCATAACGCAGCAGGCAGGCAGACTACATAGAAGTCACGAGGGCAAGCAGCGGGTTGAGATATTCGACTATGTTGATTTGTCGATACCCATGCTCGCGCGTATGTACCAGAAGAGACTCAAGACCTACGCAAAGCTAGGATATGAAGTCTTTGCAGCAAATGACAACAAACGGGCCGATCAAAACATCCTCGTTAGGCCGGCAAGGGCCGTGGAGGCCTTAGCGGATGACATCGCGCGCGCAACGAAAAGCATTTTTATTGCCGCGCCCTACGCATCCGCTGCATGCCTCGCAAAGCTCGCTGCCGTACTCACAGGCGCCGCCGCCCGTGGGATTGCCCTTGAGATTTCAATTGCCTCGACTCCGCACAATGACGTGAAAGCGATTTTTACCGAGATGAACGTCGACTATTCCATCAAAGCCGAAGGGCGCCTGTGCGCGTCAGTAATTGACGAGGAAACCGTCTGGTACGGAACCATTCCATTACTGGCCTTTCCTAAGAAAGAGGACTGCAGCATCCGTTTCAAAAGCAGCGAAGTTGCAGCCGAACTTTTAAGCGAAATCCAGCGAAGAGGAGAACCGGAGGTCGCAGCCACGAACGGGACGTCTCCAACAGTTACGGTGGAATAGGGGCCATTTTTGGCCAATCGGCCGCGAATCAATCCCTATTCCCCCGCGAATCATAAGCGAGCAATCAGCCCTGCGGGCCCTGGAATAGTTCCTCATGCGAGCCCATTCTGACCAGCCGGATCACAGGATTAGTCTTATGCGGCAAGTAGAGAACGACCACATCGACCAAGCCATCGGATAGATGGAAATCGATGTGGCCGTTGTAGTTGCCGCCCGGGTTTGAAAGCTCGTGGGCACCATATTCCGCGGGAAGCGAGCCGTGAGCCGCAAGCTCTGCGACTGCCGCCTTAAACTCGGTTTTTAGCTGCGGATGGATGCGCATCGTCCGTTTGTAATCCGCCTTAAACTGAGCCTCGACCTTAATCTCAAACATCGCTAGTCCTCATCGAGGAATGATATAAGCTCATCAGCGTTATTGAATGACGGGCTGTCGTCCGGCAGAATCCCCAACTCATGAGCTTCGGCGATCACCATGGCACGCCTCGTTGCCTCGTTGGGCACCTCCGCCCTTCCTACGATCTCAAAAGGAATCTTTCGTTGATTTACCAGCTGCCGAACAGCAAGGTTGAGATAGGAATTGAGGCTGAGGCCGACCGAATCCAAGAACTCAGTCGCCTGCTCCTTGAGCCCCTCTTCGATTCGAACCGTCGTAGGCTTAACTGTTGCTGTAGACATTTGCGACCTCCTCGCCCTCGTCTTTTACACCAGTATACCCAATATAAATGGCAATCTGATGTTAGATAACATCAGATTGCCATGCGTATTCATGTCGCGTGGGCACGATTGATCTACATCAGCCCGCTCAGGGCAATGTCGACGGCTTCGTTGAGGTCGTCGGTGATGTGCACGAGCTCGGGATCGAGCGGGCTAATCATACCGGCGTCCATCACCGGGCCGTTGAGCCAGTCGAACAGACCCTGCCAGTACTCGGTGCCCACCAGTACGAGCGGCATGCGCTTTACCTTGTGCGTCTGCACCAGCGTGAGCACCTCGAACATCTCGTCGAGCGTGCCAAACCCGCCGGGAAACACAATAGCGCCGGAGCTGTATTTGACGAACATAGTCTTGCGCACAAAGAAGTAACGGAAGTCCATACCGAGGTTCACATATTTGTTGAGCCCGTGCTCGTGCGGCAGCTCGATACCCAAGCCGACCGACTTGCCATTGACACTCGCCGCTCCCCTGTTGGCCGCTTCCATGATGCCGGGGCCGCCACCGGTGATGACCGCCACGCCACGTTGCGCGATCTTGCGGCCGACCGTGCGCGCCGCCTTGTAGAGCGGATCGGTCTTGGGCGTGCGGGCGCTGCCGAAGATGGTCACTGCAGGACCAAGCTCGGCAAGCGCGCCAAAACCATCGACAAACTCTGCCTGAATGCGCAGCACGCGCCACGGGTCGGTATGCAGCCAGTCGGTTGAATCCTCGGGCGCCAGCAGGTTGGCGTAGGTGTTGTCCTTAGGAATCATGGGGCCGCGCATGACCACGGGGCCGCGGCGGTACGTCTCGTCGTAGGCAGGCTCGCCCTCGACATTCTCGTTCTTAATCATGGGTACTCCTATCGAGAAAAAGAAAAACGGGCGGGGTCGACGCCATGCGCCAAACACCCGCCCGAACATCAACTATTCGGGATGGTACCCACGATGCATCAAGTGCTTGCAAGCTATCGGTCATCGGTCGCGCAGACGGTGTTAGCGAACGTGATGACCGGCCGGCGCTCGCCCCTTGCCGTTGCCTGCGCTCTGCAAGCGCCCGTGCCGCTCTTAGTAGTCCACCGCCGCAGGACTGTTCATCCAGTCGCTCACAAACGCGCCGTAGCGGCCCTCGATAATGGCCTGACGCGCCTGCTGCATAAGGTTGAGCAGGTAGTAGATGTTGTGCATCGAAAGCAGAATGCCGCCGAGCATCTCCTTCTGCGTGACCATGTGACGGATGAGCGCACGGCTGTAACCGCCCGTGCACACCGGGCAGGTGCAGGTGGGATCGATGGGACCGTCGTCGTGCGCAAAGCGAGCGTTGCGGAAGTTGAGGCGACCCTCGCTGGAGAATGCCGTGCCCATACGGCCGGTGCGCGTCGGCAGCACGCAGTCAAACATGTCGATGCCCACGCCAACGCCGCGCACGAGCGTGGTCGGGTTGCCGACACCCATCAGGTAGCGCGGCTTATGCTTGGGCATGTACTCGCTCACGAGCGGCGCCAGGGTCTCGAACATGGTCTCGTGATCCTCGCCCACCGAATAGCCACCGATACCATAGCCCGGGAAGTCGCCGCACTCCTCCAGATGGCGCAGCGAACGCAGGCGCAGATCCAGGTGCATGCCGCCCTGAACGATGCCAAAGAGCGCCTGGTCATCGCGGGTATGCGCCTTATAGCAGCGCTCGGCCCACATGCTCGACAGCTCAACGGCGCGCTCAACGTAGGCGCGCGTGGCGGGATAGCCCGGGCACTGGTCGAGCTGCATGCAGATATCGGAGCCGAGTTTCATGGCGATTTCCATGTTGTCCTCGGGCGTCCAAAACACGTGGCGGCCGTCGTAATCGTTGACGATAAAGCGCACGCCCTCATCGGTGAGCTTGACGGCATCGTTGTGGCTGAAGACCTGGAAACCGCCCGAGTCGGTGAGGATGGGGCCGTGCCAGTTCATGAACTTGTGCAGGCCGCCCAGCTCGGCGATGGTATCCTCGCCGGGACGCATGGACAGATGATAGGTATTGGCGAGCACGATCTGGGCGCCGAGCTTCTTGACAGTCTCGGTAGGAATGCCCTTGACGTTTGCCTTAGTGCCCACGGGCATAAAGATCGGCGTCTCGATGTCGCCGTGCGGGGTGTGCAGTACGCCGGCGCGCGCGTGCGTCGTCGGATCCTCGGTAATCAGGTCGAATTTAAAAAGGTTCTGGTCCATAAACTGGAACTCCTTGGTTGCGGTTCATACGCAAACCATTATACGGGCAACCCGCAAGAAGCACCGACTCGACAGAAACTGGTGCGAGGAGGATACGGCAGGGACACGGCAAATGAGCGTGGATTTTTGGACGCTTACCGGATGAGCGTGGATAATCTCCCACTTTTGCCCAAAGCACAGCCCAAAAACGGGAGATTATCCACTTTCATTCTGCGGGCACTCATTTAAGTACGTCCCCGATGAGTGGAGCTATTTACCAGCCACGGCAACGCCGATATTTTGGCAACGTCAGCGAGCGGTCACCAGGGCGAACAAATTGGCATGAAAAGAGGGCGGCATTGACCTTCTGGTCATGCCGCCCTCTTTGAATGACAAGTTGTCGCCCTGGTGACCGCGCAGCGTCGACCCGTTACGCGGTTTGGTAAAACCGCGTAACCCTACGGACGCTGGCCCATGCCACCCTCGAGGGTGACGGTCTCGCCGTTCATATACTTAAAGTCGGGACCGCAGAGCTGAACGACGACGCGGCCGATTTCCTTCTCGACGTCGCCGTAGTGACCCGCCGGCGGCATGTGGACGTTGGCCTTGAACGCCTCGGGATAGGCATCCTGGAAGTTCTCGAGCGCGGCGGTCCAAGCAAGCGGGCAAACGATATTGACGTTGATGCCGTCCTTGCCCCACTCGTTGGCGGCAACGCGAGTCAGACCACGGATGCCCTCCTTGGCGGCGGCATAGCTGCACTGACCATAGTTGCCAAACAGGCCGGCGCCCGAAGCAAAGTTGACCACGGAGCCCTTGGTCTCCTTCAGGTGCGGGTAGGCCTTCTGCATGTACAGGTAGGTGGCATACAGACCGGAGTAAATGGCGAGGTTGAACTGGTCCATGGTGTGATCGGCGATCGTCACGCCCGAAGCGCTGGCCTGAGCATTGTTGACGACGGCGTCGATGCGGCCGAACTCCTCAATGGCCTTGTCGATGACGTTCTGGACGACGGCCTCGTTGTCCTGACCAGCCGAGACATCGGCCTGAACAGGCAGAACCTTGACGCCGTACTCGGCCTCGAGGGATTCCTTGGCAGCCTCGAGCTTGGCAACGTTGCGGCCGGTAATGACGAGGTTTGCGCCCTCCTTGGCAAAAGCGATATCGATACCGTAGCCGATGGAGCCAGCGGAGCCGTCCTTGAGCGTGGCCTTGCCGCCGCCGGTGACGATCACGGTCTTACCAGTGAAAAGTCCCATATAAAGTCCTTTCAAATCGCGACGGGCCTGCCCGTCGACTGCGCGCATCCAACTTCACGCGCCAAAAGCTGAAATGCAACTTTAGCGGGTTCAAGTGAAAAATAAAGCCCATGGCAGGCGAACGGCGCAACGTCTTTCGGCGAAGGGAATGTCAAGTACAAACTGGATAAAGTGGCCGAGTTTTTGCTATCGACGCGAGCCATCGAACACGTTTTGAAACTTTGCTGCAGCGCGCGGGATGTCGGCGCGAGACTTTATCATAGGGTGACAAACAACGATGAGGAGCACATGCCTATGACAGACGAGCTGGACCCCCAGACTCAACAGCATATTGATGATTCCGCAGACGTCACTGCAGATGCCGACGCTGTGACCTGCGATGATATTGACCTCGACGGCCCATTCTTGGACGAAAGCGCTACGGCGGAAACCCCTGGCGCCGAAGATGCAGACGAGCAAAACGACGATGCGCCCGCTCAGGACGACCGCCCCGTACAGGATGCTGCTCCGCAAGCTGCGGGCCCTATCGAGGTTTCTTCGGAAGAAGAGCTCGACGCCGTCATGGACTCCATGATGGATGCCGTCAAAGCGATGAAAGACGCCGTGGCCGACGCTGACGTTGACGCCGAGGAAGAGGAGGCCGCCGAGGCAGCCTCGACCTTCGTACCCGGCGAGACTCCGGTTGCCGACCAGGGCAGCACCATGCCCTCGTTTCTGCAGCTCGAGCATCCCACGATTGGCACCGATGCGGTCGACCCGCACGCAGCAGGCTTTTCTGTGATCGAAGGCGGTACCGGCAATATCGCCGTGCCGCAGACTGCCGATGCGGACGCTGCCGACACCGCTCGCCCGACCGCCCCGCACTCCTCCGCCGCGAGCCGCGATCTGGGGACCGCTGTCTCGAACACTGCGAACGCCGTGGGCACCTTTATCGCCCAGGGTGCCTCGGCCATGCGCGAGATGAACGCCGCGAAAAAGGCACTTGCCGATGCCCGCGCCCACCTGGCCGAACTTGAGCAGCGCATTGCCGATCAGGCCGAGGAACTCGAGACGCGCCAGGATATCGCAGGCCGCTACGACCAGATCGTCGCCGACCAGCGCCAGGCGATTGCCACGGCCCAAAAGACTGCAGCGGCCGCCGAGATTGATCGTGATGCCCACGCCTCCAAAGCGACAGAGCTCAAGGGTCAGCTCGAACAAATGAAGACAGAGGATGACGCGACTGAGCTCCGCCTGAAGGCCGCGCTCGACGCCGTGGAGGTCCGCGAGGCGAGCTCTCGCGAGACCGGCAACCGCCTCGTTCGACGTCTTGAGGATTCCAAGCGCATCCGCGACAAGGTGAAGGCCGAGCGAGACGCCGGCATTGCGGCCGCACAACAAACCGTCGACGCCACGCGCGCCCAGCTCGAGACGCTGCGCCATGAGTATGCCGAGCTGCAACGCAATCCCTCGGCAAATCCCGCCAACTATACGGTGCGCACCAGCGAGCTCTCGATGCAGATTTCCGACACGGCAGATGCCCTGCGTAAAGCCGAAGAAGATGTCCCGCGCATCACCGCCGACCTTGAGCACTCGCTTGCCGCAGCCGAGCAGGCCGTCGAGCAGGCTCAAGCCCCTATCGCCGACGCAAAACGCGCGCACCAAGCCGTGACGACCGAAGCCGATGCCGCGCGCGACGAGCTGCAGACGGCGAAGACAGCCGCCGCGACTCGTCAGCGCGAACTGCGCGAGAAGATCGCCGCGGAGGACAAGGCACGCCGCGAGCAGGAGCAGACCATCGCCAACGCCCAAGCAGATGCCGCACATGCACAGTCGATCATCGAACAGGCGACCGAGGTGCACGACCACCCAGAAATCACTGAGTCGCTTGCAGGATCCTTGGCCCGAGACAAAGCCGAACACGCCGAGACCGAGCGAGAAGTCGCCCAGCTCGAGGCCACCGAGGACGCGGTGCGCGAACGTACCCGCGACTCACGCATCAAATTCACCGGCGCCATCGTCTGCATCGTCGCCGCAATCCTGGCGATCATCCTAGTCTGGCTGTTCGCAAGCAAGTAGTCATTGGGGACGTTCTTAAACGACTAGTCAAACAAGAACGTCCCCAACGACTAGCCCAATGACGAGAGTGGATAATCTCCCACTTTGAGCCCCCAAGCAGGCCAAAAACGGGAGATTATCCACTCTCATTCTGCAGGCACTCATTTAAGTACGTCCCCAATGAGTACCTGCCGATGCTTTGGCAAAGTCAGCGAAAACGCCCCTGAGCGAGCAAGGTGACGTGAAAGAGGGGGGCATTGACCTTCTGGTCATGCCCGACGATTGAACATCAGATTGCCGCTTAGGGGGGTTTGCAGCGTCGGCCGGTTACGGCGTTTGTAAAACGCCGTAACCTACAAAATGAGCATCGCGTCGCCAAAGCTGAAGAAGCGGTAGCGCTCTTCGATAGCAGCGGCGTAGGCATCCATGATCTGGTCGCGGGTGGCAAGCGCGCTTACGAGCATCATGAGCGTGGAGCGCGGCACGTGGAAGTTCGTGATCAGCGCGTCGACCACGTGATAGGTCGAGCCGGGCATGAGGTAAAGCTGCGTCGTGGCGTTCTCGCGCGCCACGATGTCGCCGCGGCCGAGCGTGTCGGCACCGTCCTCGCGGCCTTCAAAATAGCGCGCCGTCACAGCCGGATCGGACACCGGCGCGTCCGCGTCAAACGCACTCTCGAGCGAGCGCACCGCGGTGGTGCCGACGGCGATCACACGATGACCCTCGGCCTTCGCCTTATGCACGGCGTCGACAACCTCCTGCGACACGTGGTAGCGCTCGGTGTGCATGACGTGCTGCGTAGGGTCGTCCTCCTCCACCAAGCGGAAGGTATCGATGCCCACCTCGAGCTCGACGGCGGCAAACTTCGCGCCCTTGGCCTCGATAGCGGCCATGAGCTCGGGAGTAAAGTGCAGACCCGCCGTAGGAGCGGCAGCCGAGTGCTCCTCCTTCATGGCGTAGACGGTCTGGTACTTCTCGGGATCGCCCTCGTAATCGGTAATGTAGGGCGGCAGCGGCACGTGACCGGCAGCATGAATGGCCTCGTCGAGCGTGCGCGGCTCGCCGGCGGCATTGCAGCCGGCCGGCTCAAAGCGCACCAGACGGCCTCCGCGGCTATCGGTGACAAAGTCGATGACCTCGGCCGTCAGCACCACGGGAGCCCCCTCGGGCGCATGGGCGCCACCGGCGCGATACTCAATCTGAGCACCGGGCTTCAGGCGCTTACCCGGCTTGACCAGGCACTCCCAAACGTGGCCCAGCGGGTCAACATCCTCACGGCGCTTGAGCAGCAGCGTCTCGACCACGCCACCCGAGCCGGCTTTGCGACCGATCAGGCGGGCCGGCATCACACGCGTCTTGTTGATGACGAGCACATCGCCCGGCTCGATATAGTCGATGATGTCGCGGAAGATGCGGTGCTCAACGGTACCGCCGTGCTCCAGCGGCTTCCCCGCCTGGGAGCCTTTGCGATCCACCACCAGCAGGCGGCAGGAGTCGCGCGGCTCGGCAGGAGCCTGGGCAATCAGTTCCTCAGGAAGGTTGTAGTCAAAATCATCGGTACGCATAGACACGTCGGATACTCCTTATATAGCTAAAGTCCGCTCTACATCCTAGCAGGCTGACGTCCCAAACGAACTACTTTTTGGCGGCTTTGCGCTCGTCGCGGATGCGGGCGCGGTCCATGGCCGCCTCGACAGCAGAAAAGCGGCAGCCGCAGTAGTTCTGTCGATACATGCCCAGTTCGCGCGAACGGCGCGTAGCCTCGGGATAATACGGGCGAAAATCGCGAATCACCGGGGTGAGCCCATGGGCGGCCGCCAAACGCTCAAGCACGTCATTGCAGGTGTCGAACAGCTGATACGGCGAGACGGCGAGCGTCGTACCCACATATTCAAACCTGCGCTCCTGGGCAACGCGGCATGCCTCGGCCAAGCGCAAGGCATAGCACGAGCGACAGCGACGGGGCCGATCGGCACCCAGCGGGGCCACGCCGGCCTCCCAGCGCTCGCGGTCCTCCCCCGCCTCGATGAGCTCGATGTCGCCATCGGCACACCACCGGCGCAGCTCGTCCAGACGCCGCCGCCATTCATCGCGCGGTTGAATATTGGGATTGGTCCAGCAAATCGTGGGCTCAAACCCCTCCTCGCGCAGCAGGCGAACCGGCTCAAGCGAGCATGGTGCACAGCACGCATGCAGCAACAACGACTTCATCGACATCCCCGTCCCAGAAAACTCACACCGACATCATGGCAGCTAAAATAGCCCCGTCCCAAAAAGACTACTTTGCGAAAAAGCGCACGCCAAAGGACGTATCCTCGCAGGCGACGATACGGCGGTCGCGCAGAATGGTCCGCACGTAATACCAATCACCCACACAGCCCGACAAGTGCAGACCAGCCGCCAGGTAGCACAGCAGCGGATAGTCCGAGAACGCAAACCCCAGGGCAAATGCTGTCGTCACAACAACCGTCGGCGCCAGGCAAACCGCCATGTACCGCCGGCGCGAATACACAACGCCCTCGGCGCAGGCATAGATCATCGCCGTCTCGCGATTCGCCCCAAAGGTCACCTGCGCGCCCGCAGGCGCCAGCAGCTTAAAAAACACCGCATGCACCAGCTCGTGCACGGCAAACGATGCCATTGAGACCGCAGCCAAGCCGACTATCCAGCCCACGACAGCCATCCAGCCGCCCGCCTCAGCCGCGTCCAAGTCCGCAGGCCCGCCCAACAGCATAAACACCGGCACCAGGCACACGGCAAACACCGCGATCACGGCCATCCCCCACACGAAGCAAGCGTGTAGAAAATCCTCGTCCTCAAACGCATGTATGTTGGAAATCTCATTCATAGCATCTTAGGATAGCGCCCCTGCCACGCACCCGCCCGCATGTGCGATAATGTCGAACGATATGCACGAATTGACCACCGCGCCGCCGAACCCCGTGCCCGGCCGCGCTCTTACCTATATGCGAAGGAGTCCCATGGCATCCAAATACTCCATGAACGACCGTCCCAGCTGGCCGCGCCGCGCCATCGTTACCGCCGGCGAGCCTTACGGCAACAAAGGCCTGCACTTTGGCCACGTCGGCGGCGTCTTTGTCCCGGCCGACTTCTTTGCCCGCTTCCTTCGCGACCGCCTGGGCCGCGAGAACGTCATCTTCACCTCGGGCACCGACTGCTACGGCTCGCCCATCATGGAGAGCTACCGCAAGCTCAAGGAGAATGAAGGCTACGATAAGTCCATCGGCGAGTATGTCGAGTCCAATCACTCCCGCCAGGCCGCGACCCTCAACAACTACAACATCAGCTGTGACATCTACGGCGGCTCGGGCCTTGAGCCGGCTGCGCAGATTCACAACGAGGTGACCGCGGAGATTATCGAGCGTCTGCACGAGCAGGGCACCATCTCCAAGCGCTCCACGCTGCAGTTCTACGATGCCAAGGCCGGCACGTTCCTCAACGGCCGCCAGGTCATCGGCCGCTGCCCCATCCAGGGCTGCAAGTCCGAGAAGGCTTATGCCGACGAGTGCGATCTGGGCCACCAGTTTGAGCCCGAGGAGCTCATCGCGCCCAAGAGCCAGCTCACCGGCGAGGTGCCCGAGCTGCGCCCGGTCGACAATCTCTACTTTGATCTGCCGGCCTACCTCGACTTTATGAAGACCTATACCGCCAAGCTCGCCCAGAACCCGCAGGTTCGCTCCGTGGTCTCCAAGACCATGGAGGAGTGGCTGCTGCCGGCTCAGCTCTACATCCAGAACAAGTTCCGCGAGGCCTTCGATGCCGTCGAGGACCAGCTCCCCGAGCACACCGTGCTGGAGCCCGAGGGCAACAAGAGCAGCTTTACCGTCACCTTCCCCAGCTGGAAGGAGCGCGACGACGCCCACGCGGTGCTCGCCAACGGCGGCGTGCGCTTCCGCAGCGGCAAGGCGCTCGTGCCCTTCCGCATCACCGGCAACATCGACTGGGGCGTTCCGGTGCCCGAGGTCGACGGCGTGACCGACGTCACCTGCTGGTGCTGGCCCGAGAGCCTGTGGGCGCCCATCAGCTACACTCGCACCGTGCTCGCACGCGATGCCAAGGCCGCCGGCGTGACCGAGGGCGTCGCCGCCCAGGATGCCGCCCTCATGGGCGAGCCCGCCGCCGATTCCACGCAGGTCCCCGCGCCCACCTACCAGCACAGCTCGCTCGACTGGCGCGACTGGTGGTGCTCTGACGACGCGCAGATCTACCAGTTCATCGGTCAGGACAACATCTATTTCTACTGCATCGCGCAAACCGCCATGTGGGAGGCCCTGGGTTGGGACCTTACGCAGAGCACCGTCAGCGCCTGCTACCACCTGCTCTACATGGGCAAAAAGGCCAGCTCGTCCTCGCAGACGCCTCCCCCGCCGGCAGACGACCTGCTCAACCACTACACCTGCGAGCAGATGCGCGCTCACTGGCTGTCGCTCGGCCTGTCCGAGAAGCCAGTGAGCTTTAGCCCCAAGGCATACGACACGCGTGTGACTGGCAAGGACAAGGACGGCAACGAGGTGCGCGCCTGCGACGACAAGCGCGTCATCGATCCGGCCCTTAAGGAGAGCGCCCTTTTGACCGGCGTGTTCAACCGTCTGGCCCGCAGCTGCTTCTACGGCGTCGCCGTCAAGGAGGGCGACGAGAGCCCCTACCGCAACGGCTGCATCCCCGCCGGTGCCGCTTCTGACACCGTGGTCGAAGCCGCCGAGCAGGCAGCTCTCGCCTTTGAGCAAGCCATGTACAAGTTCGAGACGCACCGCGCGCTCGCCGTGTGCGACGACTACCTGCGTGCCGCCAACAAGCGCTGGAGCGACGCCTCTAAGGCCGCCAACAAGCTCGAGGGCGAGCCGGCAAACGCCGCAATGACGCAGGCCCTCGTCGACGCCTTTACCGAGCTGCGCGTGGCGACCGTGCTCATGCACGGCATCGTCCCTGCCGGCTGCGAGCTCATCTGCGAGTACTTCGACGTTGACCCGGTCGCCTTCTTTAGCTGGGATAACATCTTCGCCTCCACGGATGAGTTTGTGGAGAGCCTGGGCGAGAAGCCCGGCGAGCACCGCGTGAAGCCGCTACCCCCGCGCTTCGACTTCTTCAGCAAGCACGAGAGCCAGTACTAAAACACTCGACATGTAATGGAATGGGAAGGAAAGACGGATGTCCAAGCCGCGTCGTCGTAAGCAGAAAAAGCAGGTCAAGGCCGAGCTCAAGCTCAGGCAGTTTGCCGCCACCGAGCTTTCCGACCAGCTTGCCGCCCAACACTCCGCCGCCGATCTGCCGCGCTTTATGGTCGACACGGTCGCCGGCGCCTATGCGCCCGCCGATGCCGAGCTCATGATCAAGGGCTTCGGCGCCGCGGTCACACGCCCGGTCACGCTGCGCGCCAACACGCTCAAGGCGACCGCCGAGGACATCGCCGCCGCGCTCGACGCCGCCGGCATCGCCCACCAAACCGTCGCCTGGTACCCGGACGCTTTCATCCTGCCCGAGGCCCAGGTTTCCGACCTGTGGGACCTCGACATCTACCGTGACGGCAAGATCTACTTGCAAAGTCTGTCGTCCATGATGCCGCCGCTGGTCCTGGGCGCACAGGCAGGCGAGGACATCCTGGACATGTGCGCAGCCCCCGGTGGCAAGACGACGCAGATCGCCGCCCTCACGCAGGGGCAGGCGCACCTTACCGCCTGCGAGATGAGCATTCCCCGCGCCGAGAAGCTCGAAGCCAACCTCCACCGCCAAGGCGCAAAAAACGTGCCCGTCATGCGCATCGACGCACGCGAGCTCGACGAGTTCTTCCGCTTTGACCGCATCCTGCTCGACGCCCCCTGCACCGGCACGGGCACCGTCATCAGCGGCAACGAGAAAAGCCTGCGCGGCCTGACCGAGCAGCTGCTGAGCAAGTGTGCCCGCTCGCAGCGAGCACTTCTGGACCGCGCCATGGGAGCCCTTAAACCGGGCGGCACGCTCGTCTATTCGACTTGTTCGATCTTGCCGCAGGAAAACGAGGACGCCCTGCAAGAGGCCCTCGACAAGCACATGGATTGCGAGCTTATCCCCCTCGACGGCACGCCGAGCGAAAGTGAAACGCGCCGTGCTCAGGAAGTTGGCGAAGAGCCACGCATCGAGTGCAACGCCCTCACCGAGGCCATCGCCGCCAGCCACGTCTCGTCCGTCGCCAACGGTATGCCCGGCACGCTGACCATTCCGCCTAGCCGCGACTTTGAGGGCTTCTACATTGCCCTGATCCGAAAACGCAGCTAGCGCACGGATCCAAAACTCAACAAGCTATCTCTGTGCGCGTTTGCCCTGCTGGTCGCGATGCTGTTTAAGCATCGCGCGCTCCTTGCGTTCGACCCTTTTGCCCTTAATGGCCGTGACCACAAAGTAGATGACCGCGGCGGCAACGATTGCGCCCACACACAGGCCAATCGAGCCCAACATTGCTGTCAATTCCATACCGCGTCACCTCTCTTTTAAACGGGACTTTCAAGATAGCACCTCGATCCCCGCCACCACAGCTCCTTCACGTTCGCCGCCCTTCGGTCTAACGGAGGACGCGGCGGGGAAAAATCAACTCGTCAAACGATTTAGCAAGCACAACGCTGCCGGTACCCTGCCGGCCGTCATCACATAGAATCGAGCCTCCATGGATACCCTCAACGATCTAAACGAGCGCGTCGACGCCTTCGTCGGCACCAGCTCCTTCGACACGCCTGCCGCGGCAAACGACCAAGCTCCCATCGATGTGCCCGCCGAGGTTCACGAAGACATCGTCGCCTCGGTCGATTTCTCCGAGGTCGAGCTCGCAGACGAGTTCACCGAGCCCCAGGTAGCCGTCACGCCCAACGGCCTGCTCCCTATGGAGCCCCTGCCCATCGACGGACGTCTGCGCAAGGCTGCCCTTCGCATGCCCGACGAGATCGAGGAGGCCAGCGGCTTCACGCTCTTCGGCCGCCGCATCAAGTCGCTCATTTACACCACCGATGTCGCGGTTATCCGCAACTCCAACGCCGATGCCGTCTTTGCCGTTTACCCCTTCACGCCGCAGCCGGCCATTACGCAGGCACTGTTGACCGTCGCCGAGTGCCCGGTCTTTGTAGGCGTGGGCGGCGGAACTACGACCGGTAAGCGCTCCGTTCAGATGGCAGCCGTCTCCGAGATGCAGGGCGCGGCGGGCTGTGTGGTCAACTCCCCCGCCACCGCCGAGATGGTCGAGCACATCACCAACATCGCCGACATCCCCGTCATCGCCACGGTCGTACGTTGCGACGACGATGCTCACGCAAAGGTGCGCGCCGGCGCCAAGATTCTTAACATCGCCGCTGGCAAAAACACGCCGCAGGTCCTGCGTGAACTGCGCGAGCACTATCCCAACCTGCCGCTCATCGCGCCGGGCGGCAAGACGCCCGAGAGCATCCGCGAGACCATCGCCGCCGGCGCCAACGCCATCATCTGGACGCCGCCTTCGGCACAGCAGCTACAGACCGACATGATGCAGCGTTATCGCAAGATGAAGGAAGACGCCACGCCCGTTATCTCGCGCGACGATGTGCCCATTATCGACCAGGTCGCCGCCGCCGAAGTCAGCCAGGTCGAGAACATGAATCCCGACGTGCCGATTCCCGACGAGGTCATCGAGCGCGTCGCTTCGATCCACGAGCGCGTCGAGGAGCGTCGCGCCAACCGCGGGCTCAAGCCCTCACTGCACGGCTTTTTCTTCCGAGGAAAGAAACGCTAGCAAAACATCTTGGCCCGCCCCACAAACGTGAGGCGGGCCGTTTTCGTTTGAGCAATCATGCAGCGATGTGATGGGGCAAATTAATCCACGCGCTTGTCGCCCATAAAGAAGAGCGCCACCGTACCAGGTCCGGTATGCGAGCCAATCAGAGTACCGATGTTATTGATCTCAATCTTGCCTTTAAGCTGCGGAACCTGTTCCTCAATCAGCGCCGCAACTGCTTCGGCATCCTCGCGGCACGCCGAGTGCGACATGATGCACTTACCCGAATAATCCGCACCGTCCTGCACGTGTGCCATCATGGTCTTAGCCATCTCGGAAATCGCGCGCTTCTTAGTGCGAATCTTCTCACGTGGCGACAGCTTGCCGTCGCAATCGACCGTCATAAGTGGGCAAATCTTAAGCGCCGTGCCGATGATCGCGCTCGCAGCCGAAATGCGACCGCCGCGCAGGTAGCTCGACAGATCGGTCGAGAAGAACCAGTGGTGCAGGTTGAGCTTATGCTCCTCGATCCAAGCGGCCGTCTCGTCGAGTGAAGCCCCGCTATCGCGCACGTCGGCGGCACATTCCGCCAGCAGGCCAAAGCCCGAAGACGCTGCCAGCGAATCGATGACGCGCACCTTGCCGCCCTGGGGATAGCGATCCGCGAGCATCTGCGCCGCAACGCAGGCCGATCCATACGTGCCCGAAATACCCGACGACAACGTCAGGTGCAGCACGTCTTTGCCCTCGGCAACAAGCGGCTCCCAAAACTCCTCGTACTCACCCACGCTCACCTGAGACGTCTTGGGCATGGCGCCCGCGGATATCTGGGCAAAAAACTCGTCCGGCGTAATCGACTGATACAGATCGTCCGCATAGACAACATCGTCGATCTCGTAATGAAAACACACGACAGGGATATTGCGCGATTCAAAGAACTCCCGAGTTCGATCGGCGGCGGATTCACAGGTCAGGACAAAATCACTCATATGAGGCTCCTTACGTATAGTTATAAAAATTATCGCACAGCAAGCATAAATACGGTACAAATGTCCACTATTTACCAAATAGAGCCAAAGGTGGTGAACATCTTTACCGTCATCATCTCTATCGATCCCGGAGGCATACGTCTGTAAAAGCGACCCTACGTCTCCACCCAACCGCCATATCTACCTCAACTAAATCGATTTACCAAACCGTTCGGCCAACAATTC
The DNA here is from genome assembly GCF_003436395.1 of Collinsella sp. TM06-3. Taxonomy (NCBI): domain Bacteria; kingdom Bacillati; phylum Actinomycetota; class Coriobacteriia; order Coriobacteriales; family Coriobacteriaceae; genus Collinsella; species Collinsella sp. TM06-3. The sequence goes on from NZ_QSPG01000003.1 coordinate 64,519, forward strand.
GACCTCCCATCCCCAATCGAAACAAAAGCGGCGCATACTGATAAACGTTTGACGCTGTTTATCAGTTTTACCAGCTCCATCGGAAGGTGTTTCATGGTCGCATTCGATCGCAATCCGCAAGACTTCAAGTATCTGCGTCTGCTGTCGAGACAATTTCCCACCGAGCAATCCGCGTTTACCGAGATTATCAATCTCTCGGCCATTCTCAACCTGCCCAAAGGCACCGAGCATTTTATGAGCGACGTGCATGGCGAGTACGAAGCCTTTATGCACATCCTCAACAACTGCTCGGGCGTCGTGCGCGAACATGTCGACGAGATTTTTGGCGACACGCTTTCCTTTGACGAAAAGGGCGAGCTGTGCACGCTCATCTACTACCCGCGCGAGAAGATCGACCTGGTCCGCAGCCGGCGCGAAGACTCGCCCACCTGGTACAGGACGATGCTTGACCAGCTCATCATGGTCGCCCGCTCGCTTTCGAGCCGCTATACGCGCTCCAAGGTGCGTAAGGCCATCCCGCGCGATTACGCCTACATCATCGACGAGCTGCTGCACACGCATCCGGACGAGAACAACTATCGCGTGCGCTATCACGAGCGCATCGTGGAGTCCATTCTGGAGACCGCCAGCGCCGACGACTTTATCGAGTCGCTTGCCTCGCTCATCAAGCGCCTGGCCGTCGACCACCTGCACCTGGTGGGCGACATCTTCGACCGCGGCGGCGGCGCGGCCAAGATTATGGACCGCCTGCTCACCTACCATTCGCTCGACATCCAGTGGGGCAACCACGACCTGCTGTGGATGGGCGCCGCTGCCGGCGAGCCCGCCTGCATCGCCACGGTGCTGCGCAACAACCTACGCTACGACAACTACGAGATCCTGGAGAACGACTACGGCATCTCGCTGCGTGAGCTTGTCGCCTTTGCCGATGCCACCTACACCGACGGTGAGCCCATCACCCCGCTGATCAAGGCCATCAACGTGCTGCTCTTTAAGCTCGAGGGCCAGATTATCCAGCGCCACCCCGAGTTCGATATGACCGACCGCCTGTTACTCGACAAAATCGATCACGACACCGGCACGGTCACGCTCGCCGACGGCAGTGTGTGGCCGCTCACGACCAACGACTTCCCCACCGTCGACCCGGCGGACCCCTATACGCTCACGCCCCAGGAGCAGCACATCATCGACAAGCTCGTGTCCGAGTTTGTCACCGCCGATCACCTGCATCGCCATATCGATTTCCTCTTTTCCCATGGCTCGATGTACAAGGTCGCCAACGGCAATCTGCTCTTCCACGGCTGCGTACCGCTCAACGAAGACGGCACCTTTAGCAGCATGAACTGTCTGGGCACCTGGCACGCTGGCCGCGATTATCTCGATTTTTGCGACCACATCGCCCGCCGCGCCTGGCGCGTGGGCGACCGCGACGCCCTCGACTGGATGTGGTACCTGTGGATTGGCTTTAACTCACCCGCCAGCGGACGCCTGGTGCGTACCTTTGAGCGCGCCTATATCGCCGATAAGAGCACCTGGGTCGAGCCGATGGACCCGTACTTTACGCTTACCAAGTCGCCCTCGGTCTGCGATGACATCATGCGCGAGTTTGGCGTCGTGCCCATGGCATGTTCACCGACCGGCCACATCATCAACGGCCACACGCCCGTTAAAACCACCAAGGGTGAGCAGCCCATCCGCGCCGAGGGCAAACTGCTGGTCATCGATGGCGGCTTCTGCCGCGCTTACCATCCCAAGACGGGTATCGCCGGCTATACGCTCATCTCGAGCTCGCGCGGCTGCCGCCTCAAGTCGCACCGGGCCTTTACGACGGTTGCCGAGGCACTCACGCGCAACGTGGACATCGAAAGCGAGACCAACCGTTTTGACCAAGCAGACCGTCGCCGCATGGTGAGCGACACCGATACTGGCGCCAAGATTCGCAGCCAGATCCAGGATCTGCGCCAGCTGCTCGATGCATATAGAAACGGTGCTATCGAGGAGCGCGTCTAGCCCCACCCGCGGGGATTGGCTAAACTTGCTGAGTTTGTCATCCCCACGGCGCCCCGGCGCCACCATAAGGCAGGTACCATGCAAAAGCTCCTTGCGCAGATCATGAAGTTTGGCGTCGTCGGTGTCATTGCCACGGTCATCGACTTTGGCATTATGAATCTGCTCCACTACGGTCTGGGCCTCAACATCCTGATCGCCAATACCAGCGGCTTTATCATCTCACTCATCTTTAACTACCTCGCCAGCATGAAGTACGTGTTTGCACACAAGGAAGGCATGAGCCGCCGCCGCGAGTTCATTATCTTTGTCGTGCTGTCCGTGATCGGCCTGGCACTCAACGACGGTATCGTGTTGACACTCAACGCCGGTCTGGGACTCGAGGCCAATATCGCCAAGATCTGCGCCACCGCGCTTGTCATGGTCTACAACTTTGTGACCCGAAAGATCTTCCTGGAAGGCGACGAGACCAAGTAACTCGCAACCTTACAGCTTTACGATGCCCACGGATGACGCGCGTCGAGCGCTGTGTTGTTCGTGGGCTTTGCTCGTTTACGGGCAAATTTTCAACGTTTGCGGATTAGCTCTTGAAAATTTGGCGAGTTCGTATAGTTCTTGGCAAAGACCTTACGTTTCCCTTGCAAAAGCTCTAAAGTATCCTCTGCTCGATTCATCAACGCATTGGATGTGATTACGTGCGCAAGGCACTGGCACAACCTCATACCAAGCAGTTCCTCAAGTTCGCTGTCGTGGGTCTTATCTCCTTTGGCATCGACTGGGGTATGCTCATTGCGCTTGTCGAGCTGTTTCATCTCGACTTTTTGATGAGCACCACGGTCTCGTTTACCACGTCCGTCGTGGTCAACTACTGGCTCAGCATGAAGTATGTGTTCGACCACCGCGAGGGCATGAGCCGCAAGCGCGAGTTCACGATCTTCACCATCCTGTCGGTGATCGGCCTGGGCCTCAACGACCTATACATGTTTGTGGGCGTCACGTTTTTGAGCATCGGCTACCAGGCCATGAAGGCCATCGCCACGTTCCTCGTCACCTGGTACAACTACTTCAGCCGTCGCTTCTTTCTCGAGGGCGCACGGTCGTAGTCGATTCACTATTTGCTTGAATGTATAACCGGTTGGAATTCCCGTTCCAACCGGTTTTTTTGTTTGCCGAGAGACCCGGCGACCCAGTCCCATTCGCATGAAAAACGGGCGGCCCGGATGTTTGTCCGAACCGCCCGTCTGGCGCACTATGTCGAGGTCCCTAGCCTGTAACGTAATACCAGACCACGTTGTCGCCATTGGAGAGAACGTAGTTACTGCAGGCCGTCATGGGCGTTGTGCCGTTGACGGAGTACATCCAGCCGCTCGTGCCACCGTACTGTTTCTCGGCCAAACCACCAATCGCGGAGACATACGTGCCGTACGACGAGCCATGTGCGTTAACGGAAAGGCCCAGCGCGCACAGGGCATCATAGACGGTAGCGCCTTCGTTAAAGGTAAAGGTGCCACCAGAAGACACAGGATTGCCCACAGCGCTCGATGTGACCGAAACCGTCACTGTTACGTAGCTGGACTCCTGCGAGCCGCTCTGGCCGCCCGAGGAGGCGTTTCCACCATTAGAGGATGAGGCTCCATCAGACGACTGGCCACCGCCAGACGCATTGGAAGTATCACCGGCTCCCGTATTTTGGGCAGCGGATTTATCGCCAGACTTCTTGCCGTCCTGGTCCTCGGACTTCTTGTTATCCGAGTTCTTGTCCGATTCCTTGTTTGAAGACTCGGAATCGTCCTTGGACTTGGACTCATCTTTTGCGTCATTCGATGACTTGGAATCCTTGGAACTGGCCTCGCCCGAAGTCGTAGTCGAGCCAGACACCTTGGTGTCCTTGGTGACGACGCTCTCCCCCGTCACGGTCTGAATGATCCAGTCGATGGACCAGGCACCGCTCTCGGAAGGATGGACGAAACCCAGCGAGACGACGATCAGAATGGTGCACGCGGCAGTCAGGACGCCGAGGAGCGTCTTGCGACGAGGGGCGGACGCCGCCGAAGCGGCGCCCTGTTGCTTTGCTTCGTCGAACTGAATGAACGAGGAATCTGGTTGCTTGGGGTCAGCGTCCTTGGATTTATTGGACACAGCCCTCACCTACCGACGTTTGGTGAACACGAACACGCCGACGATGGCGAGACCGATGACGCCGGCGGCAACGCCAACAATGGCGAGCGGGTTGGTGCCAGTCTCCTGCTCGGAAGCACTAGAGGACTTCTTAGCAGTGGTCGTGGAAGCAGCACCCGTATCGGACTTGGAATCGGACTTGGAATCGGACTTCTTGTCGGACTTGTTGTCCTTCTTGTCAGACTTCTTGTCAGACTTCTTCTCGTCCTTCTTATCGGACTTATCGGTGTCCTTCTTGTCGGACTTGTTGTCCTTGGTCTCGGTCTTGGTCGACACCGTCGTCTTGGTCGTCGGCTTATGACCCGGGGCGATAGCGCCGCCGGCCTGCTGGCCCTTAGAGCCGGAGCCGGAACCCGTGCCAGTGCCAGCGCCAGCGCCGGAACCGTTGCCAGCGCCACCGTTGCCACCATTAGTGCCAGAACCGCCATTGCCGCCAGGGTTAACGGCATTCTTGGTCCACTTGGCATACAGTGTCAGATCGGCCGTCACTGGCGTACTGAAGTCATACGCCTGCGTGCAAGCCTCATCGGTGAACCAACCGCCGAAAGTGTAGCCCTTGCACTGTGGCTGAGTCGAGGGCTCCGTCGCCGCCTTGCCTTCCTTCACGCGTTGAGAATCGGGCATCGCCGCATCCTTACCGTTGGCGTCGAACGTCACGGTATAGCGTTTGACCCTTTGGCCATTACCCTTGACAGCAAACAGCTTGCCCGAGTCATTGACATAGTAGAGTGAACCATCGGATCCGACCGAAATAGAAGCCATGCAGTACTGCTGGTCGCCCGCCACGGGCGTATAAAGCAGTTCGGCCTCGTCATCGCCAATACGGTAACGATAGATGCCGCCCGGGTTGTTGTTGGACGTAAAGTAGACGTACGTCTCGCCATTCTGGACAGAAACGACCGGCTGCGACTTTACATCACCGCCGCCCGAAGCCCCCTGACGAATATAGCTACCGTCCGCCTTGCAAATGGAATAGTCCACGGAAAGCGTCTCGGCATCAATCACTGCAAGCTGACCGTAGTGATACGTGTACTTGTTCTGATAACCGCCCATAAAGGATTCGGTCGATGAGCCTCCGACCACAATCTTGCCGTTGGCCAGCACCGGCGTCGAGGTCGAGCTGCCACCAAACGTCACCTTGCCAAGCTCAGAAAGGGTTCCGTCCGTTCCAACCGAAAGCTTATGCAAAACGCCATCGGCGCTCACGACATAGGCAATCGATCCATCGACCAGCACCGTCGTGCGCACGCGCTCGGCAATCTTGAGCAACGCAACGGTCTTTCCAGTTTCGGGGTCGACCGTGCTCACCGTACCGGAATCATCTGCGATGACGCCATAATTGCCCGAGAACGCCAAGCCGGCCCAGTAATAGCCCTTGCTGTTCTCGTTCTTATGCTGCCACATAACCTTGCCATCGGAGATGCGCACGCAGAGCAGGTAGCCGTCGCTCGAGTCGGACCAGCTGGCCGATGCCGTCCCAAAGTAGGCAAAGCCGTCACGAACCGTAATGGACGCAAGAGACTGCTGAGCACCATCGGGGCCAGCAGGCAACTCATCGGTTACCCAAACCGTCGCCAGAGTATCAACCGTCAGCGCCTGCAGGCGACCGCTCGAAAGCGGCACGAGCATCACGCCGCCAGTGTATACCATACGCGAGGTCGAATCGATCTTTGCCGCCAAAGGCGATTCGGCAACGGTCTCACCCGTGTCGACATCTTTCTTGAGCAGCTTGGAACCAACGGCCACGTAGAGGTAGTCACCGACCAGCAACGGGTCGGAAATACCCTTGCTCCATTCGTTCGAGCCCTTGAGCTCGCTCACCCATTTTGCCTCAGCGTCTTTCGTGGGCACAGGAGCGTCGGTTACTTTGTCGGCGCTCGTATAACCAGGCCAATCGCTATCCCAGTTAGGACGTGCGGCACCCGGGTCAACAACAACACTGTCGACGCCGGGCACAGTATCGCCGGGAGCAAAAGCCCAGACGATTTTGTCGCCAGACTTGAGCACATAATCGCTATCGAGCTGAGACCCAGGAACGCCGTTGACAAAGAACGACCATGCACCCGACAGCTCGATGCCATCAAGCGGAGATACGAGACTATAGACGCCCCAATAGCCAAATTCGTCGTACATTTTTGACTTTATGCCAAGGGCATCGAAGTAAGCAGCGGAGGCATCCTTGATCGACGTGCCCTTAACAAACACCTGGATCGACGGGTTCGTCCAACGCTGAGCTATCCCGGTCTTTTTGCCAATAATCTCCATCGTGACGGAAACCTGCTCGGGCGCGGGGTCGCCGTACTTCGAGTAGCACCAGACGACGGAGTCGCCGTCCTTGAGCGTGTAGCCGCCCGCGCCGACCTCGGAGGCGCTGCCGTTGACGAACAGCTGCCAGTGCGCGCCGGTCGCCGAGTCGTAGCCGAGCTTGCGGTCCTTATCGAAGGGCGACGTGATCGTGTTGAGCGCCCAGCCCCAGGTGCCGTTGGGATCATAATCGGTGGTCAGGCCGGCCTGCTTGAAGAGCTGCTCGGAGAGGTCGGCCGCGGTCGAGCCCTCCTTCAGCGTGATCCGCTGCGCGGCGGCCCAGGTCTGCTGGGCGCCCTTGGCGTCGGTGCCGACGACGGAGCACGTGGCAGAGACATCCTGGCTCTCGGCCTTGGCAGGCTGAGTCTTGGCCTCTCCAGCGGCAGAGACAACGGCGGCGTCCTGCTTCGAGGCATCGGACGTCGATGCAACCGGCGCCTCATTGCCTGCAGCGCTATCGTCCTCAGTCTTGTCGGTAGGGCCCGAAGTTGTCGCGGCGGCATCTTGCTCGGCAGTGCCCCCATTCGCCACCACGCCGCTCGCATTGAGGTCGGCAGCGGGGCTTGTCGCGGACTCACCAGAGCCGTTCTCGGCAGGCGTCGCAGCCTGAGCCACAGCCCCGGCAATGCCCTCGGCGCCCTCGGCCCACAGCTGAGCCGGCGTGGTGCCAAAGGCCATCGCGAAGGCCAGGAATGCCACCAGGCCGCGCTTGGCTACGCCGCGCGCAATTGCGCCACGGCGATGCGAGACGCGCTGGCGCTCGTCCACAAACATATCCATTTGTCTCCCATTGTCTGTACTTGGAGCGTTGCCTTGAGGCTGCCCCACGTCATCGCGCATGTTGCGCTCGAGTTCCCCCATCGGGGTCCCCCTTCCCTCCAGAGCCCTATGCACACCGGCGGCATACGCCGCAGCCGCATGCAAGATGGGAGGCGATCCGACTTAACCTTAACGACTCGGGCACGTCGTCCGATCTGCGACGCGAACATCCCGAGCCAAGAGGAATTACGGTTACTGGTACAGCCGGGGACTTGCACCCCAATTCTCCCAAACGCGCAGGTAAACCGCGCATTCGTGCGTCTCCGCACCACCATCTAGGCCATCGATTATTACCGTCAAAATGGTATCACGCAAAAGGGCCTCGCACGCAGGCGAAGCCCAAGGTAAAAGCTATTGTTTGCGATAGGAAAATGCGGTGACGGTCGCGGCCTCTAGTGCTTGCCGCCGTGACTGTTGAGCCAGATATTGCGGCCCAGCATAAGCGCCAGCACCAGTGCGCTGACGTAGCCCATAAAGCCAATGACCGGGATACCAAACACAACCGGCTCGATGCGCGCGTAGTACACCACCGACGAACCGATAAACAGGCCAGCAATCACAATTGCCATCGACATACGGTCGATAATTCCGCCCAGCTGTCGCAGCGCTTTATCGCTGCTCATGATCTGCGTGTTCACCTTAAGCTGGCCGCGCGTGAGCATACGCGAAGCCAAGCCCAGATACTCGGCCGCCTCGAGCGAACCTTTTGCCGCGCGATAGCTGCTCGCGGCAAGATCGCGTCCCATATCACGCACGCGCGCATAGGTGCTTTTTTCGTTTTTGATGTGCGTCTGGATAATCTGGATCATGTTGACATTGGGCATATACTCGGTCAGCAGACCCTCGAGCGTCACCATGCCGCGGGCGAACATCGTCACCACGCTCGGCAGCTCAACGTCGTTTTTGCGCGCCAGGTTTAACAGCGAGGTCAAAAACTCGCCGATATCCAGATCCTTCAGGTCAAGGCCCGCAAAGTCAGCCACGATAAAGTCAAGATCGGACAAAAAGGCCGAATGATCGAGCTCAGCCGAGTCGCCACGCGTCACGGCGAAGCGCATGAGCGAATCCTTGAGCTTGGGCACGTCACCCTCGGCCACGGCGAAAATCATGTCCTTGACGATACCGCGATCGTGACTCGACATGCGTCCGACCATGCCCAAGTCGATAAAGTAAACGATGCCGTCCTTGAGAATAATGTTTCCCGCATGCGGGTCGGCATGGAAAAAGCCGTCGTCGAGCACCTGCGTCGAGTAGTCCTCGACAATCGCGGCACCGATCTTTTCCAAGTCATAGCCCTCGGCCACCAAGCGTTCAGGATCGGCGATCGAAATGCCGTCGACGTAGTCCATAACCACCACGTGCTCGGTGCACAGGTCCAGATAGGATTTAGGGCACGTCACGCCATGAACGCTCTTATGGAACTCGTAGAAGTCGTTGAGGTTTTTGGCCTCGGCCAAAAAGTTGGTCTCCTCGCGAAACGAAGTCCACAACTCCTCGACTACGCCGTGCAGATCAACGAATTGATCGGTGTTGACGAACTTGGAAACGATACGCACCACCGAGCGGATGATATCGATGTCCTGTGCCATAACCTGCTGCGCACCGGGGCGCTGCACCTTGACGGCCACGTCCTCGCCCGTCACCAGACGAGCGCGGTGCACCTGCGCGAGTGATGCGCTACCAAGCGGATTGGGGTCGATCGCATCGAACATCTCCCCCAGGCGCAGGCCGTATTCTTCTTCCAGACAACTGAGTACGACCTCGTACGGCACCGGCTCCACGTCGGACCGCAGACGACGCAGCTCGTCGCAAAAGCGTTGCGGCAGAATCTCGGACCGGTTAGCCAGAATCTGCCCCATCTTGACGAACATGGGGCCGAGCTCTTCGAGCAGGCGGCGCAGGCGCACCGGCGTGAGGTTATCCCACACACGATACTTTTTGACCAGGCGAACGATCTGACCGATGCGTTCGCGGCGACCTGCCGGTGTGAGCTGGTATTCCTCGTCCGGCGCCATCGCGTCGGGCTCCTCGGGGACCATATCGACAGCGCGCGGCTTCTTGCGAGCGCCCGAGACGGCGGCGTCGACCTCATCGACAACCGCCGCCTCGTCACCCAAGGGATCTAGATTGTTGTAATCGGTGGTGGAATCTGCCATCTGCGCTGCTACTCGGCCTCTTCGGTATCCTTCGCATCGTCGGGCTCAACGGACTCGACGGGCACCGAGGTCACGTTGTCCTCGACCGAATCGACGATGTCGCGCACATGGGCCAGGAAGGCCGTGCGCTCGGGGGCGGTCATGACGCGGACGCGGGCAAGGATGAGCTCGTCAAGCACGCGCTGGGCCGCGGTCTCGCCCTGCATGCCCAAGCGCTCGGTCAGATCGGAGATGGTACCGCCGGCCTGTTCGAACATGTCGGACACACTGCGGGCGATACCGGGGGCGCCTGCGTCCTTGCGCACCTGCTCGCCCTTGGTGTTAAGGTCGTCGAGAACCTTCTTGCTGCCCTCGACGGCAACGGCGGCGGCGCCGAAGCCCACGTTGATGGCGCCGTTAACAAGCTGATCGAGTTTCATAACCATGGTTGTCTCCAATCACAAACAACTGCATTGGCGTTCTTGTACCCAAGATTGAGTGAAAGCGACAAAGCGTTTAAGCGCTATTCGATCGACGGGAAATCCCTATCTCACGTTGTCGTTCATCGCGAAAGAGTTCTTCATGGCGCAGCTCGTGGTGTAGAGCACCTTGCCCAACAGGGCATCGGTCTCCACGCGCACGAGCTCGGCAAACTCCTCGTTGGCGCGTGCAAGCTCGGCAGGCACCTCGGCCTCGGGCAGAACGGCTACGGCAGCGTCGACGTCATGAATCTGCTTGTGGCCCATGCCGCCGACCTTCTCCTGATAATCCTCGACTGCGCGGCCGCACTCATGGAAGCGGACGTCGGCCAGCGCGCCGATCAGGCGGTTGGCCCAGTAGAAGTTTTCGGACGTCACGCGAGCCTGCGTGTCGGCAAAGTACTCGGGCATGGTCTCGACGTTGGCGTACAGCGGAACCAGCGCGTTAAACGAGTTGGAGCCAAAGGCCATCCACTGCACGGCGCGGTAGGCCGGATGCGCATAGGGGCGCAGCTGCAGCACAGCGAGCTGGCTGTTGCGGTTGATGCCGATGGGGCGATAGGCGCCACGCGTGGCGGGCGTGCCCTTGCTGCCGTAGCAGTCGTACTCCGTGCCCTGGTAGTGGCTCGAGAGTACGTACTTGATGTCCTCGATGGTCACCTTGCGCTCGGGCACGCGGCTCCAGGGAATATCGTCGCTCTCGGGCGTGTAGTCGGCCTCGGGACCGTCCCACACATCGCTGGGGTTAAGGCAGCGCTGCATATACCAGGCGCGCGGCGTGTTGTAGACGTGGTCGCTGTCGCTGTGCGAGCCAAAGGCCTCGCGCGGGTTGAAGACCGCGGCCGGACCGTCGCCCTCGACGCCCAGCGTCAGGTCCAGATGCCACTCGGCCATCCAAGCGCGCAGGTCGGCGGAGCACATGTGATCGGCCTGGGCGCCCTCGGCGTCATCCAGGTCAAAGCTGTCGATACCCAGCTGGTTGGGCATGGTCACATAGGCGTCGTCAGGCACGCGCTTGGCGATCCAGTGGTGACCGCCGATGGTCTCGAGCCACCAGATCTCGTCCACGTCGCTAAAGGCGATGCCGTTGTTCTCGTAGGTGCCATAACGCTCGAGCAGGTCACCCAGAATGCGTACGCCGTCGCGGGCGGATTTGGCATATGGCAGCACCAGGGTCACCATGTCCTCCTCGCCCAGACCGCCGGGCTGCGCCGGAACATAGCCGTCCTCGTCCTCGTTGCCCTTGGCGGGCACGTAGTCGACGAGCGGGTCGGCGCCGCGAACGCGCTCGTTGGTGGTGAGCGTCTCGGTTGCGGACATGCCCACATTGAGCTCGTTGAAACCGGCCTCGGCCCAGATGCCGTGGCCCGGGACAACATCGGGGACGCTCGTGTAGCGCATGGGGTTATCGGGCAGTTCAACGGTCAGGTGACTCAGGACGCTCGTATAGACGCGCGGCTGCTCGTCGGGATGCACCACACGCATACGCTTGGGCTCAAACACCCCGTTGGACGAATCCTCGTTGCGGGCGACCAACGTCGACCCGTCGTAGCTCGCGTTCTTACCAACCAAAATCGTTGTGCACGGCATGCGCATCCTCCTTGAGCGAAGAAATCAAACGATAACAGTGTATCGCTTCGGCGCAGAAAGGGCGAAACCACGGCGCTGGCAACCCCTGTGGTCAAAAAATGCCAAATATGAGTACTGTCACCAATTTAGTAACAGCAATTTTGCTACGTATGGGTGTCGAAAGTCTACATTTGTTCAAAAATTAGATGATGTAATTCCTCATAGGTCCAATAAAATAAGCTCTCTATCGATAATAAATATCGTTAGAGAGCCTATTTGACCTAAAATATATGTGACTATCTTGGCAACAGTACTCATATTTGGCATTTTTTGTCCACGGGGTATAGAACTAACCCCTCAAACAGCCCAAAACGCCTATTTCGATGCGCGCTCGGCCGCTTCGATCACGTGTTTGGCGAGGATCGCCGTCGTCACAGCGCCCACGCCGCCCGGCACGGGCGTGATGGCGTTAACGACCGGCTCCGCAGCATCAGAATCGACGTCACCCACCAGCTTGCCAGCGGCCTCGTCCCAATTAATGCCAACATCGATGATCGTCTGGCCCTCGCGAACCGCATCCACGCCAATCGTACGCGCGCGTCCAACGGCGGCAACCACAATGTCGGCAGCACGGCACTCGGCAGCAAGGTCGCGCGTATGCGTATGGCACGTCGTCACGGTCGCATTGCGCGCCGTAAGCATGGCGGCAACAGGACGCCCGATCACCAGCGAGCGCCCGACCACAGCAACCTTAGCTCCATCCAGCTCAACGCCGTAATGATCCAGCAAAGCAAGCACGGCTTCGGCTGTGCAGGGGGCAAAACCCTCGCCGCGCCCCGAAAGCGTGGTGAGCAGCGAAACCGGCGTCATGGAGTCAACGTCCTTGGCAGGATCGAGTGCCGCGGCAACCGCATCCTCGTCAAGGCCGGCGAGCAGCGGGCGGAACATCAGGCAGCCATGAACAGACGAATCGGTATTGATGTCCTCGATGGCCGCCAACAGCTCGTCCTGCGAAACATCGGCGGGAAGCAAAACGCGGCGAGCCTCAATGCCAACCTTTTCGCAGCGCTTGAGCGCACCGCGCTCGTAGGATAGGTCGTCCTCGCGTTCACCCACGCGCACGATAGCCAGCGTCGGCACAACGCCGCGCTCGCGCAAAGCCACGCAGCGAGCAGCAAGTTCCTCAGTCAAAGCGCGAGCAACGGGGGCACCCTTCAGCAGTTCAGCCATGGCTATCCCCTCTTCCTTGCGGCGTCGGCGGCGCGGCGCGCCAGCGCATCGGCGCGCGGCAACCACATGTCGAGCAACTCATCACACGCCGTCTCGAGCTCCTCAGCACGAGCGCGATCCTTCATAGACGTGGTGTTCGCAAAGAGCGTCAAGCTCGCGCCCTGCATAGCGGAACGGCAGAACACGGCGCCGCACGCCACATCGGACAGCAGCTGACGCGAACCCTTGTCGGCCATGTCCTCGAGCAGCGCCAGCGCGCGCCCGCAGGCATCCATAATGCGATACGGCGGCATAGCGGCCACATGCAGCGCATCCTGAATCGCGGTCGCTCGAGCCGGATCGTCACGCGGAATACCGTATGCCGCGGACACCTGCCCATAGGCACGAACGTCCTCGGCAACCAACTCGACAAGCTCCTGGGCCAGCTCATCAGCATGGGCAAACGCACGCGTCAGGTCATCCGCACGATCAGCAAGCGCGGGATTGGTCGCACCGTAGCGGGCAACCATTCCGCACAGCGAGGCGCCCAGCGCGCCCACAAAGGCGCTCGCGCTGCCACCGCCGGGAACCGGCTCGCGCGCGGCCAGCGCCTCGGCAAACCCGCGGCAGGTCTTGTCCATCATCTCTTGGCTCATGCACATGCACCTTCAAGTCATATACATCGGTCGGGTGGCAACCGCCGACCGACCGCATCGATCACGTAATGGTGCTAAGTCTAGCCCATAAGCACATGAGCGTCAGCGCACCTGGCCATCGCGGATTTCTATGGCACACGATAGGCGGCAGCGACACAAACATGGGACACATGGCCCACCTTTCGAGACTCCCGGGCAGCACAAGCTGGGGCATACATATAGGTAAGGAGCCCTATGTTGGGGCAAGCTCATCACGGCACCGGACGACGAATGGAAGAATAACCGCACAGTAAACAAAGACATCATGCGCATGCGTAACCGCCGCCCCAGCGATCCGCGGCACACGATGTCCCTGGCAGACAAGGAGGACGCCACCATGAAGAAAAAGACCCTATCGATCCTTTCCCTTTGCATCGCCCTCTTTGCCGCGTTTGCCCTTGTCGGCTGCGGCGGGAGCGCATCGGGCGGCGGTAGCGCCCCCAAGAGCGAGAGCAAGGAAAAGGCCCCCGTCGCCAAGAAGACCGACTTTATCTGGTTTAAGGTCGAGATGCCCGAGAACGTTGGCGTGAGCGACTCCGCCGGCAAGAATGCCGACAGGGTCCAGCTCACCTTCCCCGAGAACGAGAATGCCTCGCCCGATCGCTTTATCCCCGTTTGGAAAAAAGCGCTGACGGCCGAGGAGTCCCACGCCGACCAGGCAGAAAAGAAGGGGGATACGTTCCAGTGGAAGGATGGCGGGTCCGTCGAGTATAACGGCAGGACGTGGCTCGTCGGAACATACGAGGACAACAGCGGCATCTCAACCATGCTTTTTACCGACGTTGAGCCGGGAAGCGTCTGCGTCCTCATCTCGAACTTCGACCAGCACAAGAAAGAAGCCGAGACGCTCCTCAACTCCATCGAGTTCCCCGATGACATGGCAGAGGCAGTTTCCGAGGCGCGCGAAGTCGAGATTTCGAGCATCGAGCTCAAGTAACGGGACACCCGCACGCGCCTACGCGCACCTGCGCACATGCGCCCCATTAAAGCAACGGGCACCCAACCCCGGGGAGGGCCGACAGGCATCGGCCCTCCCCTCTTTTGGACCCGCGCATATTGCCACTTGTCGGCGCAAATCCGGCCCTCAGAATGGGACACATGGCCCACCCTAGCGAGCCGTCCACGCGTACAGTAAAGGCAGGTAATCCATGGGCGGTTACAGATCGAGGAGGACACGACCATGAAAAAGAAGGCCTTTGCGATTCTCACACTCTGCATCAGTCTCCTTGCCGCGGTTGCCCTGGTGGGTTGCGGCGGAAGCGGCGGCGCTACCGGCAGTGGCGGTGGCGGCGGCGCAGAAAAGCCAGCCGTGGATATGAGGACCGACTTCATTTGGTTTAAGGTCGAGGTGCCCGAGGGCGTCGAGATCACCGACGTTGCCGGCGACACCGCCGACAGGGCCCAGTTTAAGCTCACCGAGAGCGAGCACGCCAGCGATCGCTTCATCCCTGTCTTCGACTCTGACAAGAACGCTGACGAGCTGTTCGACTACGAGACCAAATGGAAGGCCAACTTTGAGTGGACCGAGAATGATCCCGTCAAGTACAACGGCAAGACCTGGCGCAGCGCCTACTTTACGCACTCGGGCGGCGTGACGACCGAGTACTTCACCGACGTTGACGGCGGCAGCGTGTACGTGCGTATCGACAACGTCGAAGAGCACAAGGACGCCGTCGAGACCATGATGAAGTCTCTGGAGTTTGCCGACGACATCGCCGAAGCCAAGACCGAAGCCATGGACGTCAAGCTCGACGATATCGAGATCAAGCGCTAAACGACTGGCGAGCGCAGCGGGAAACACGGGCACAGTGCAAACAAGCGACGATACCCGAGCGCTTCGCACCAAGGGAGGATCGGCTCGCCGGCCCTCCCTTTCTTATGCCGATAGCCGGCGAACGCGAGGGTGCCGGACGCCGGAACCGCCCCAAATGTGGCAACAGTACGAAAACGACAAACACCTCAACACGTCCGCCCACCGATTTATTGCGCCGCGCAGACAATTAAACCAGCATCTTTAAACATCTGGGCAGTATAGTGACCAAAACTATCGCATAACCGCACGCTGCGAATGGAGGAGTTATGACCGAACACCATGCCATCAGCCGCCGAGCATTTACGCTGGGCTTAGGTCTTGCGGCGCTGTCGCCGCTTGCAAGCCTGCCAGAAACCGCGGCACCGGGCATTCCCCTGCGAGCGGCATTTGCAGACGACACGCCCAAACCGGCGGAGCACCTCGGCAATTTCGTCATTCGCCTTCGCCCCGCGGGCTATTTTCGCACCGCGAGCGTCAACCAAGACGGCAACGTTCGCGGCAACGTCTGCCACTTGTTTAACGACGGCACGTCCAGCAAGCTCATCCTTGAGAACGTAACGACCAAGAATGACAATACAAACTGGTATGCCATCCGCACCTTGCTCAATTTCGAAGAGCATAAAAAGACGGGCTACAGCATTTGGTCGGTCGATGGCGACTCGGACAAAGATGGAAAGGTCATCCACGTATGGGGCGGCGAGTATGACAACAAGCCCAGCCGCGCTTTTGCGTTCGAGCGTCAATCAAACGGAACCTATATCATCCGAGACCGCACGGTCGAGAAAGAAACCGAGAAAAAAGACATTAAGTACCTGGCAATAGAATCGAACGGCAAAGACCAGGACAACAATAAGATCTGCCATAAGAGTAAGAGCATTCCGTGGGAGCTCGAACTTATCGGTTACGACATGAAAAAGAACGATGCCACGGTTAGCAGCCTCGACTGGATCACGTACAGCAGCTACGTCGATGGACCATGTTGGATGAAATACGTCAACGACAACAAGTTCCTCGACGAGCTGAGCATCCCGGGCACGCACGATTCGGGCACCTGCAGCGTGGACAACGACACTGAGCCCCAATCCTCGCAAGTAAAATGCCAGCAGGATTACATTCCCACGCAGTTGCTCGAGGGAATCCGCTATTTTGATATCCGACTCGGAAAGGGCGACGACCCCGGCATCGACCACGGGATTTTCTACCTACTCAAAAAAGACGGGAACTATCTGCATCTCTCCGATGTCATCGGGTACTTCAAAACGTTTTTGAACGAAAACCCGTCAGAAGCGCTCATCATGCTCGCATCGCGCGGCAACGATGAGGCTACCGACGAAAGCATAACAACGGCCTTCGCCAAGGTTATGGACGATAATCCCGATCTGTTCTACACGTCGAGCCATGTCCCCACGCTGGGCGAGGTTCGCGGAAAGATCGTTCTGCTGCGTCGATTTAGGCTCGCCGGCAACAGTGTAAGCGGCCATACGTGGGGCCTCAACCTTACCGAATGGGATGACAAGATCAAGGCTCACTCCGACAGCACCACTATGTGTCTCGTCCAAGACGCGCGGGGCTTTGAAGCCGCGGGGGGAACAGGCGACAAAGAGCCCTATTGCACCAAGGTATACGCCCAGGACAAGTACAAACTCACGGGAACCGACAAGCTCAGCTGGGTCGATAATGCGCTGAAGGAAACGACCGGGCGCACGCGCAACGAGGTAGATGTCGAGGACGATAACGGGGCCAAGGAGCAAGTCCTGGAGCGCTGCTGGTCTATCAACTACACCAGCTGCACGGGCTTGTCGCACGGAGGCAATCCTTTTACCTCGGCACGAGTAGTCAACGAGCATCTGTATAAGAGCCCGTACATCAACCCCAGCGGCACCGAGGATACAAAGTCAGATTACCTCAAGCACATTGGCATCATCGCATCCGACTTTGTTGATGCGGCGCTGGCCCGGAGCATCTACCAGCGCAATTACGATACGGAGCACAAGCAGACGGCTTCGTACTATCTCCCGTACTATCTCCCGACCCGCATGCGCATGACGTACGGCGACTCGCTGAGCGATGCCTCATTCCAGGATGGCAAGACCGTTGGCGAGGGTCATTTCCGCCTTGCCGACAGCAGCAACGCGCTCAACGCGACAGCTTCGGGCCATGCGTTTGCCATTGAATACGTGGATGTCGACGCCCTGGGCAACGAGACCGTTACGGGGCTGCAGGGCTCTGTGCCCATCGATATCGATCCACGCGCGCTGACGCCCCATTTTGAGGGACTCGAAGGCCTTAAGGCCGGCGAAGACGTGCGCGCCAAAATTGCGGCATCACTCGAGGGCAAGCTCGAAACCGATGCCTGCACGGCCCAGCTCGAGTTTGTGCACGACGCGAACGGCGCTCCGGGCACGGCAATGGCCGAGGGCGAAACATTTGCCGCAGGAACGTACTGGGTGCGCGTGAACGGTCTCTTGGGCGACGCGGCGCAGAACTACACGCTCGCCAGCGACGGAGCCGCAAGCTTTACCGTAGCGGCCTCGGGCAGTGCAGGCGGCACCGGCAGCGACACGGGTTCCAACGCAGGCGGCGCCGACAAGAACGGCAAGAGCAACAAGAGAGGCCAGGGCAAGAGCTCGGGCGGAAAGCTCGCCAACACGGGCGACGGCTCTGGCGTTGCCGCCGGGCTCGCTGCCGCCGCCGTGGCGACAACGGTCGCAGGTGCAGCAATGCTTGCCAGTGACCGCGACAATACCGAGGACGTTAACGAATAGGCAAGCCAGTCTTTTGGGCGCATTAACTCAATCGGGGCGCAGAATACCGTTCTGCGCCCCGATTTTTACCTTGGCCCGAACGCCGCTATCGGCTACATCACCATGTTCAGAGCTTTCACAAATTCCTGGGCCTTCGCACGGCTACTCAGGCTAAAGACGCAAGCGGTCAACAGCCTGTTACGCAGGGAAACGTCGCGACCCTTGATCCTGTTGACCCCCGTGATGTCCTTAAGGTAGACAATCTCGGTGTGCCTGTCGCCAAAAGTGCCCTTCTTGAGCACCTCGATACGATTGGGGTAGATCTTAACGTCTTTAAACCTACCCGAACCTTTGTCCTGGAATAGCAGCGTGTTGTTGTCCATACGCGTCACTCCCGTGGGGTTCGCTAAAACTGTCTCTATTGCCACATTTTAGTCACCGCAAGGCTCCCATGCGAAGGTGCCAGACAGCACAGCAATTCGTGTCCGCGCGAGGCTTTAAACTAGATGCGATAAAGATGCATTCCACAAGAGGAAAGTGGGGCGACAGTGATGGGCGAACTGGTAAACCGTGGAGAATCGGCAATCGTGCCCGAAGGTTTTTACAAGCAGGGTTCCTCGATTCTCAACGCCGCTCGCGACAAGGCCTATACCGCCGTTAACTTTGCGATGGTTGAGGCGTATTGGGAGATCGGCAAGAGCATAGTTGATGAGCAGGGCGGAGAGGAGCGCGCCAAGTATGGAGAGGCGCTGCTCAAGGCCCTCGCAATCAGACTTACCAAGGATTTTGGTAAAGGTTTTGGAGCAAGAGAGCTGCGCAAAATGCGTCAGTTCTATCTTGCATTTCCAATTCGGGACTCACTGCGTCCCGAATTGAGCTGGACACATTACCGCAGGTTAATACGCATTCCTGACCCCGAAGCTCGCACCTGGTACATGAACGAATGCGCCGACTCTCGCTGGAGCACGCGCCAGCTCGAACGCCAGATCAACACCATGTTCCGCGAGCGCCTACTTGCCAGCAAAGACAAGGAGGCTGTCACCCAAGAAATCCAAAAGAGCGCCCCAGCTCGTCGCCCCGAGGATATCATCCGCGATCCATATGTACTGGAGTTTTTAGGTTTCTCGGACGATACTGCGTTTCGCGAGAGCGATCTAGAGCAGGCGCTCATCACACATCTTCAGAAGTTCCTGCTGGAGCTTGGCCGTGGCTTCGCTTTCGAGGCGCGCCAAAAGCGCATCACCTTTGATGGGCGCCATTTCTATATTGACCTTGTTTTTTACAACTATCTGATGCGCTGCTTCGTGCTCATCGACCTTAAGACCGATGACCTTACGCATCAGGACCTGGGCCAGATGCAAATGTATGTGAACTACTACACGCGTGAGCTCATGAACGAAGGCGACAATCCGCCCATAGGCATCGTGCTCTGCGCGGACAAAAGCGATTCGATCGTCGAGTACACGCTGCCCGAAGACAACGACCAAGTGTTTGCCGCCAAATACCTGCCGTATCTTCCAAGCAAGGAAGAGCTGGCGCGCGAGCTGAGTGCCGAGTACCGCGCCATCAACGAAGCGACCAATGGCGAAACGCAAGGGTAGCAGCACGTTGCGACCGAAACGCCCGACGGCGCTCCACATCACCCGGGAAAAGAGGAGCTTTCCATGACACACAGACCGAAAACAACACTGCGCGACTGCATCTATGGGCTTGCCGTCGGTGACGCGCTGGGCGTTCCCTACGAGTTCAGACCTCGTGGCACGTTCGAATGCACCGACATGATCGGCTACGGCACGCACGAGCAGCCCGCCGGCACCTGGAGCGACGACACATCTATGACGCTCGCCACCTGCGACTCCATCAGAGAGCTCGGCCGCATTGACACCGAGGACATGCGCGACAAGTTCGTAGGCTGGATTGCCCGTAGCGAGTATACGATCGACGGCGTTTTCGATTACGGCGGTACGACCGCCCGCGCCCTGCACACCGGCAAAGGAGGCTCCGGCGAGCGCGACAACGGCAACGGATCGCTCATGCGCATCGCTCCCCTGGCGTTCACCGATGCGACAGACGAAGAGGTCAGCAAGGTCTCCGCGATTACGCACGCCCACAGAACGTCGACCGGTGCATGCGTCATATTTGTCGAGCTGATGAGAGATGTGATGAACGACGTGCTCCCCTCGTGGGCACTCCATCTGAAAGGCGTGCCTGAGCAGGAGATCAGGTCAGGTGGCTTCGTGCGCGACACGCTTAAGGCAGCCACCTGGTGTTTCGTCAACACTAACAGCTACAAAGATTGCGTGCTTGCCGCCGTCAACCTGGGCGACGACACCGACACCACCGCAGCCGTCGCCGGCGCCCTCGCAGGCACGGCATACGGTCTCAAAGCCATCCCGCAGGAGTGGGTCGACACCCTACGCGGAAAAGAGCTGATTGAGCAGTGTTTGTTTTAGGGCGCACTTACGATAGAAACTGACCAGGGGGCATCATGGAAAGAGAGGTCGCAAATATAGACGAGTTCCAAGTGGACGAAAACGGGATTCCGCTATTTCCAGTAGGACTGAAGGAAGAAGCCAGCCTCTATATCCTCCCCGACGGGCGTTACCTCCCCTGCGGGGTCTACAGGACCGCGGACGGCGGTTCGATCATTTATGAGCCATCCGAACTAAGCTTCTTCGGGCAGATGCTTGCTCAATTCAAAGAGTACTAGAGGTTTGATCGCCCGTTAGATCGACACTGCTCAAAACCAGGGGGCAGGCTATCCTCCACCGCGGCCCGTGAGGTAGAATTATGCCTGCCGCGGAATCCGCCTGCGGGCAACGCTCTAATCTCTGATTGGGGTGAAGCCTATGAACTTGTTTCTTGAAATCCTGCGCCTCTCGATGTATGTAACCGGCATCGTCCGGAACCTCTACTCGATCTGGCGGGAATATAAGCAGTAACGGATAGCGAAGGGAGTCATGCAAAGGGCCGGTTGCACCCGGCCCTTTAGACGATAATACCTGCGTTGCCCGCGCTTCCAAAGTTGACCGACTGAGGAGCGGGTTCCGCGGCACATCCTGATTTTACCCAGTGGCAAGGCTCTTTTACAGCCGTTCCACCGTTTATTTACATCTGCCAATCAAGACGAGACTACTACGCACCTTTATTACACACGATATTTTCAGCCTGGTATAACCAAGTTCAATAATAGAATGCAAATCCAACCACCGTGTCTGATTACAAAAAGATTTTTGCCTTTTCTGCAGCAAACTCTTCCTCGGTAAGCACTCCACTATCACGCAGCGTTGCAAGCCTCTCAAGCCTTGCAACTACATCAATCACTATCCGCCAGCGTCTCAATAGTCTGTGAAACCTGCGGATACCGCTCAAGCTCCTTCGATAGGGCATCGACTATCTCGGCAATGTTCTTTGCATTTTTGCCCCCGTTTAATACGTTTGCCCTGACCTTAGATGACGACTTGACAGTAACACCAGATCCGCCTTCAACTGGAACAACCGAAATACTGATATTTTCGCCCCAAGACCAAAGGCTCATACCAATCTCGGCTGCAACTGTTCTTGTTGCGGGCGATGCACTATCAACTTTTACTTTAGGCAGCTTTTCCATAGCTGCCTTCAAGGCATTAAACGTGTCGTCAGGAGAATACGGTACCTGAAGCTGAAGCTGCTGATCCGCAAAACCCATAATCTGGCCTCCGCTTCTTACAAGATTAAGGCTATCGGCAATGGTAGCACGTTCCCAGCAGTCTTAAATTCGTCTCATGACTTTGCGATGCAGCCCGACGCCCCGGCTCCGCTTCCCTACTTCCCAAAGATCGCAGCGAACAATCCCTTGCGCTTGGGTTTTTCTTCTCGGTAGGAACCCTCGGCAGCCGCTGCCACCTGACGTGGCTGCTCGTCGCCTCCACGGCGCACAATTTGGTACAGGAATGGCGATTTGATGTATTTGACCTCGACGGGCGTGGCGTGAACGGTGCTTTCGCCGGACAGATGCAGGCTCGGATTGAGCGGCGCCACAATATGCGTCTCGCGCTTGTCGCTAAACACCACCGCCGCCGCACGGCCCGTCTGGCCGTTCACGGCAATGCGCACCTGCTCGCCATTACGTCCATCCGACGCGGGACGATCGACAAAGTAGACCGGCACCATAACCAGGCCGTCCTTGTGCTTGCGGGCCTTGCGCGCCCAGGTGCGGATGCTCTTTTTATTGAGCCCCAGGAAAGTCTCGGCATCGTTGCCAACAATGTCGAGCGCCAGCTTGTCAATGACCACCTGGTCCTTGGTGGACGCATCGACGGAGACAACGCGGAAGTCGCCTTCCTGCATGGCCGGGTCGAACGACCCAACCTTGGCAAAGTCCCATGGCTCCAGAATGCCCATAAGGCGAACGTCCAGGTAGTTTGCCCTGGGATATGCCCAGTCGAGCACCTCGTAGTACACCAGGGTCTCCTTGCTCAGGCCCTTGCCCGGGAAGGACGCCATCATGCGCAGGTCCGCGAGCGCCATGGGGAAGTAGAAGAGCATCATGTCGTTTTGAATCGCGTCTTCCACATCGTGACCGGCAAAGGCGTCTAGATATCGGCGCACCAGCTCAAGCGCATTGGCGCGCGCCTGCTGCGGCGTTATCTCGCAGGGAATACCCTGCTCGGGCACATATTCCGCACCAACGCCCATGGTCAGGCGCTTGCTAAACGTCCCCGGCTTGAGCAGGTCGGCGACACCGATCTTATTGCCGCAGGACGGGCACTCAAACACGCGCTGGGTCGACTCGCCCTCAAAGGACGCTCCGCAGAAGGGACAGGGGATGCTCACGTGCGTGGCCTCTTGGAACTCCTGGGCCGTGCCGCGGTCTTCCCACAGCAGATGCTCCAGAACCGACTGATTGCGCCAGTGCTCATTAAAGAAATACCAGTCGGGGTCCACCGGGCGCTCGAGCTGCGACACATGCGTGAGCTTGAGCAGTCCATCCACCACCGTCAACGGCGTATGGCGAATGCCCAAAGCGCTCTTGGGCTCTCCGGCGTCCGCCTGCCACGGAATGACCGCACCGCAATAAGCGCACTCAAAGCTGCGCTTAGCTTGGTGCGAGTACATAGGGCCGCCGCAGTTTTGACATTTAATGGCAAACATCTCGTCCATGGAAACGTCCTCCTTTGCACAGGGGCTGTCGACATTGAGTATGTCGAGCAAACAGGCACATGCCCATACCCATGTGGCCCAAAATGGACCACCCAGGCAGACGAGAAGGCTCGCTCGTTAGCACCGGCAGACTATTGCTGCATTTTCTGAGCATCGGTGCACGGCGCCCCCGCGCGAGCTACACTATCCCCTTAAACATGATTGTGAGGACGACCGCTATGCTATTTGTAAATCGGCTGGTACATACGCTTGTTCCCGGCAGCGAGGGCGAGCCGGTCGATACCTCCCGCCGCACCAACGCGGGCTTCGCCGCAAGCCTCATCTGCATTGGCCTCAACATCACCTTGTGCCTGGCCAAGGGCATCGCGGGCCTGCTCGCTGGCTCCGTCTCCCTCATCGCCGACGCTTTCAACAACCTCTCCGATGCCTCGAGCAACATCGTGAGCCTGCTCGGGTTCCGCCTCGCCAGCCGCCCGGCAGACGAAGGCCACCCCTATGGCCACGGCCGCTACGAGTACCTCGCCGGCTTGTTTGTCGCCGTCCTGGTTTGCGCCGTCGGCATCAACCTGATCCTCGAGTCGGTCACCAAGATCATCAAGCCTTCCCCCACCGCTTACACGCTCGTTTCCCTTGCGGCACTGGCTACATCCATGCTCGTTAAGCTCTGGATGGCCGCATTCAACCGCGCGCTGGGCAACCGTATCGATTCCGAAACACTCATTGCCACAGCACAGGACTCCAAAAACGACGTCATCACCTCGGGCTCGGTCTTGGTGGCGGCGCTTATTTCGCAGACGACCGGCTTTGACCTCGATGGCTGGGCAGGCCTGGGTGTGGGCATCTTCATCTGCATCAGCGGCATGGGCCTAGTGCGCGACGCCATCAGCCCGTTGCTGGGGCAAGCGCCCGACCCCAAGCTCGTCCAGGCAATCCGCGACAAGATCATGTCCTATCCGCAGGTCTTGGGCACACACGACCTGATGGTGCACGACTACGGCCCCGGTCGTCAGTTTGCCAGCGCTCACGTGGAGATGCCCGGCGAGGGCGACGCATTTGAGCACCACGAGATCCTGGACACCATCGAGCACGACATCAAGCGCCAGATGGGCATTGGCATCACGCTGCACTGCGACCCCATCGCGACAACCGGCGATGATTTGCGCGGCTGGGTCAAGCGCGGCGTTATGCAGATCGACCCCGCGCTCTCCATCCACGACCTGCACGAGCACGACGGGTTCGTTTCGTTTGACCTGGTGCGCCCCGACGGCTTTGACATATCCGACGAGGAGCTGCTGGAGCTCGTCACGCGCATCGTGCACGAGCGCCGACCCAATGCCTCATGCGTCGTTACGTTTGACTCGGGCTTTAGCTCGCCCGACCGTCCGGCTGAACAGCTGTAGCCCGCTTAACAGCTAGTTTCCCTGCGCGCCCGAGATGCCGTTTTGCAGTGCATTCCAGGCACCCGTCGCCATGTCGCCCAAGTTCTGCGCGGTGTCGCCCAGGTTTTGTGCCGTATCGCCCAGCTCTTGCGCCCTGTCTCCCAACTCCTGTGCCTTGTTGCTCAAGTCCTCCAGCGTATTGGAACTCGAGCTGTCGGTACCGCTTTGGCCGTCGGGCGAGTTGCCCGAGCTATTCTTGTGCGTGAGTTGAATTTCGAGGTTGCCGCTGTCGTTATAGTAAGCAGAAGTAACGACCCAGTTGGCATCGATGACGGGCGTTGAGCCATCATCAGTCAGGACCACGGCATTCGAAAGATTGGCGCCGCGCGACTTGAGAAGTTTCTTGGCGTTGGACCAGTACTGCCCCGGGATATCGCTCAGATCGACGGTGCTAGACGAGGCGGACTCGGTTTGCTCGGCAGCGGTATCGGCCGTTGAACTCCCTCGCTTGTTGAGCATGCCCGACACAATGGCAAACACAACCGACAGCGCAAAGAAGATCGCCAGCACGATGAGGATCTTCTTGATCACGCTCGACGAACGCGACGGCTTCTTCTCCTCGTCCTCGCCATATTGCGGAATCGACTTGGGGTACTCGCGATACGGCTCGCGCGACTCGTAGCGAGGCTGCGCCGTGCGAGGCATATACGTCGTCTGCTGAGGCTGCGGAATGGGATTTTGCGGCAGGTCATCATAGGGATTCGGCGTCGAGGCGGCATAAGAATCCTGCGGCGCGTAATCAAACGGGTCCGGAGCTGCGTCGCCATAGGAGCCTTGCGAAGATACAGCATAAGAATCCCGCGCTGTGTCGCCATAGCCCATAACCCGGGTTGGCTCGGCAGAAGGCTGCGTCGCGGCGGGGTCGGTATAACCGGGGTTGGGAACAACGCGGGTCGCATCGGCGCTATCGCCAGCCTGCGCGGAACCGTAGCCGCCCATCACGGTTGTCTTGTCCTGATCCATGCAACGATTCCTTTCCGTCGCCCGTAAGCATCAAGTTATCCATGCATTCTACCCGCGCAAAAGCCCATGATGGGCAAAGCCCGTCGGTATCTACAAGACAAGCGCGGCTAGAAACAAAAGCCCCGCCGTGCTGTGGGGCACGGCGGGGCGGACAGGCGGCAATAACGTCGCTCTTGCCTAGAACAGACCGGTGATGTTGCCGTCGTTGTCGACGTCGATGTTCTCAGCCGCGGGCACCTTGGGCAGGCCCGGCATGGTCAGAACGCTACCGGTCAGCGCGACCACAAAGTGAGCGCCGGCAGAAACCTTGAGCTCGCGCACGGTGATGCGGAAGTGCTCGGGAGCACCCAGTGCCTTGGCGTTATCGCTAAAGCTGTACTGGGTCTTGGCGACGCACACCGGCAGGTTGCCAAAGCCGTTCTCGCGCAGCTCGGCGAGCTGACGCTTGGCAGCGGGCGTAAAGTCGACGCCATCGGCTCGGTAAACCTTAGTGGCAACGGCCTCGAGAGCGTCGGCAATATCGGCGCCGTCCTCGTAAGCAAACTTGAGCTCGCTCGGCTGCTCAATCAAGCGCATGACCTCATCGGCCAAGTCGAGCGCGCCCTCGCCGCCCTTGGCCCAGACCTCGGAAAGCTTAACGTTGACGCCGAGCTTCTGGCACTCGGACTCGATGAGCGCAAGCTCAGCCTCGGTGTCCGTCGGGAAGCGGTTGATGGCGACCACGCAGGGCAGACCATAAACGTTCTGGATGTTGTCGACGTGACGCAGCAGGTTGGGCATGCCGGCCTTGAGTGCCTCGAGGTTCTCCTCGTTGAGGTCGGCCTTGGCGACGCCACCGTTGTACTTCAGCGCACGAGCGGTGGCGACGACCACGACGGCGCTGGGGCGAACGCCCGTCATGCGGCACTTAATGTCGAGGAACTTCTCGGCACCCAAATCGGCACCGAAGCCGGCCTCGGTAATGGCGACATCGCCAAAGCGCATCGCCATACGCGTGGCCATGATAGAGTTGCAGCCGTGGGCAATGTTGGCGAAGGGGCCGCCGTGGACAAACGCAGGCGTGCCCTCGAGCGTTTGCACCAAGTTGGGCTTGAGCGCGTCCTTAAGCAACGCGGCCATGGCACCCTGGGCCTTAAGGTCGCGGGCGCGGACGGGCTCGCCGGCAAAGCTGTAGCCGACGACGATCTCGCCCAGGCGCTCCTTGAGGTCGTTAATGCTTGTAGACAGGCACAGGATTGCCATGACCTCGGAGGCGACGGTGATATCGAAGCCGTCCTCGCGCGGCACGCCCTGGGCCTTACCGCCAATACCGTCGATGACGTGGCGCAGCTGACGGTCGTTCATATCGACGACGCGCTTCCAAGTGATGCGCTTAACGTCAATACCGAGCTGATTGCCCTGCTGAATATGGTTGTCGAGCATGGCGGCCAGCAGGTTATTGGCGGCGCCGATAGCATGGAAGTCACCGGTAAAGTGCAGGTTGATATCCTCCATGGGGATGACCTGAGCCCAGCCGCCGCCGGCAGCGCCGCCCTTAACGCCAAAGACGGGGCCGAGCGAAGGCTCGCGCAGGGCCACGGCACTCTTGACGCCGCGTCGGCGCAAGCCATCGGCCAGACCGATGGTCGTGGTGGTCTTACCCTCGCCAGCGGGTGTGGGGTTGATGGCAGTCACGAGGACGAGCTTGGCCTGGTGGTCAGTCGGCTCGTTGAGCAGTGAATAGTCGACCTTAGCCTTGTCGAAGCCGTACGGAATAAGGTGCTTAACGTCGACGCCGGCGTTCTTGGCCACCTCGGTAATAGGCAGCGGCGTGACAGAACGTGCGATTTCGATGTCAGTAGGCATGGGCGGTCCTTTCGTTACCGAATGAGAAAAAGACCAATTCAGCATAGCACGGGCGCGCAATAGTAAAACGCCCATAACCGATGAACGGCGATATGTTTACCCGATGCCCAGCGATAGCCCAACAGCCCGCCAAAACAAATCGCCCTAAACGGTAGGTTCAATCCCCAGGTGCTCAAAGGTGCGAAGGGTTGCCTGACGGCCCTGCGGCGTACGAATCATCAACCCGCACTGCAGCAAATAGGGCTCATAGACATCCTCGAGCGTGCCCGGGTCCTCGCCCACCGCGCTGGCAAGGGTCGTAAGTCCCACGGCGCGACCGGAGAACGTCTTAGCGAGCGTCTCCAAAATGCGAATATCCATCCAGTCCAGACCGAGCTCATCGATCTCGAAGAACTCGAGCGCCTGGCGGCAGATATCGAGCTCGATAGGGCCGTTGCCACGCACCTGTGCGTAATCGCGCACGCGCTTGAGCAGGCGGTTGGCAAGACGTGGCGTGCCGCGCGAACGCGAGCCGATCTCGAGCGCGCTCGGATGGTCGATCGCCACGCCAAGGATAGTTGCCGAGCGCGTCACAATCTGCGCGAGCTCTTCGACCGTGTAGTAATCCAGGCGATATGAAATGCCAAAGCGGTCGCGCAACGGGCCGGTCAACATGCCTGAGCGGGTCGTTGCCGCTACCAGCGTAAACTTGGGGATATCCAGGCGAATCGAGCGCGCCGCCGGACCCTTGCCAATCACGATATCGAGGGCAAAGTCCTCCATCGCGGGGTACAGGACCTCCTCGACCGAACGGTTGAGGCGGTGGATCTCGTCGATAAACAGCACATCACCCGGCTGCAAGTTAGTAAGGATGGCCGCCAGGTCGCCCGTGCGCGCGATGGCAGGGCCACTCGTGGTCTTGATCTGAGCGCCCAGCTCGTTGGCGATAACGGTGGCCAGCGTGGTCTTGCCCAGGCCCGGAGGACCCGAGAAGATCACGTGGTCGAGCGTCTCGCCACGACTCTGCGCCGCTTCGATAAGCACGCGCAGACTCTGCTTGATGTGCTCCTGGCCGCAGTAGTCATCCAGGCGCTGGGGGCGCAGGGTACGGTCGACATCGAGGTCCTCGGCCGTCAGCTCCGAGCCCACCATGCGTTCACCGTGCGCCATGGATGCCGCCGGCGAGTTGCCGGGCGTCGCCCACAGGTCCTGAGAGTCATCGGCTTCCCACATCACGAATCCATTCCGAGTCGCTTAAGCGCCGCGCCGAGCAAATCCTCGACACGCATATCCTGCCCATCATACCCGCTCAGGGCAACATCGGTCTCCTGCGGACTAAAGCCCATGGAAAGGAGTGCCGCACGGGCGTCATCGATCGCCGAAGGAGCGGCGGCGGGCACGGGCATCGCAACCTGCCCCGGGATCACGTCGACCGGCACAAAGCCCTTGTCCTTGGCAAAGGTGCTCTTGAGCTCCAAGATGAGGCGCTGGGCGGTCTTTTTGCCCACGCCGGGCACCTTGGCCATGCCCTTGTCGTCCTCGGCCATCACCAGGGAATACAGCTGTCCCACGGTATAGGTGGAAAGTACGGCGAGCGCCAAGCGCGGGCCAACGCCCGAGACGGACACGAGCCGGTCGAACATCGTGCGCTCATCCTTAGAGGAAAAACCGAAAAGTGTCATGGCGTCCTCGCGCACCTGCATACGCGTGTAGAGGCGGACCTCGCCGCCGGGCGTCGGCAACGTGGCCGCAGTGCTACCCGAGATGCCGAGTTCAAAGCCAACGCCCGACACGTCGACGACAGCGGAGCTCATCGTGGCCTCGACAAGCGTTCCGTGGAGCTGGGAAATCATCAGTATCCGGTTCCTCTCTGTTGATAGAACTCGCCACCGGTAAGGGCGCGGGTGCGGCTGAGGTTTACGTGGCAGATGGCACAGGCCAGGGCATCGGCGGCATGGTCGGGATGCGGGTCGTGATCGAGCTGCGTGAGCGTGCGCACCATATAGGCGACCTGCCGCTTATCTGCGGCACCGGTACCCACCACAGCCTGCTTAATCTGCATAGGCGTGTATTCGCCAATTTCGAGCGCGCACTCCGAAAGCGCCACGAGTGCAGCACCGCGGGCATGCGCCGTAGGGATGGCCGAACGGACGTTGGCGCCAAAGTAAATGCTCTCGATGGCGGCGGTATCGGGGCGGTAGCGCTCGACGACACCTTTGAGGTCATGGGCGATATGCGACAGGCGCACCGCGAGCGGACTTCCGGCACTGGTCTCGATGCAGCCATAGGCACGGCAGCGAACCTCGCCACGCCGCTCCTCGATAATCCCCCAACCCGTATGGGCCAAACCGGGGTCAATGCCCAAGATAACCAAGCCAACCTCCCCTCGCCACAAGTACGGCGCAAGACAAGGCCTCGCGCACTATTCACGAACGTCTGTTCTAGAATAACACAACGGGGGCAAAGTGCTTAAAGCAAGATAGATTCGGCAGAAGCAATGTGTGTAAGAGAATCTCTCCCGCAATGTTTCCGTCTGCCCTAGTTCTGGCTAAAGAACGGGAACTGCCTCGGATCCACCGGCGGATGCGGCATCGGCGTGCCTTGGGGCCCACTCTGCGGTCCGCCCTGGCCGCCCATCATCTTATCGATGGCGTCCTGAACCTCGCCCTCGAACTTTTTCATTCCCTCGTGTAAACGACGCTGACCGTCTTCAGAGCGCAACTCCTCCATTTGTTCGGGCGAAATACCCAGTAGCTCGCCCAGCACGCCCATCATCTCGTTTCGCACGCGCTCGCTCGTATCCTCGTCAGCAAAACGGCGCACCTCGGCGCGCGCCAGCGAATCGACCGTCATACGCTCCTTGCCGTTAAGCCCCAGGTCGGACCACGCGAGCATGTACGGCCAGGAGCGCTCGGCAAACGAACGGGACGAAACGATCGGCGCCGTCGGCAACATGCGGCGGGCAGCCTCACCCTGTCGAACGAGCATCAGCAGCAGCGAGCAGGCCTCAGGCTTGCCAGCGGCCATCGGGATGTCGTCGAAAGATCGATTGCGGTCCACGTGCGCCTCGAGCGCGCCATCGACCTCACCCGGCTCAAGCCCGCCGAGCAGCTGTGCCGCGCGGTCGAGCATATCGACCGGACCGTCGAGCGTCGAGAGCGCCTGCGCCAGCACTCGCTCCATATAATCTTCCACCGCGTTGAGCGTCACGAGCTCTTGGGGCACCACGGCAGACGTGCGGTTGCGCACACGCGCCACAAACTCAAGCGTCGACAGGTACACATCGCCAAAGGGCGCGTAATCGCCCTGGTAGCCGCCGCAAAGCGCCGGCGCCGCCAGCGCGTACTCGGTTTTGGACAGCGGGCTCAGCGCCATCGCACCCAGCTCGAGCGCCGTGTCCTCCAGCATGAGGCCCAGCGTGCGCGAGCGCAGACGCTCGGCATCGCCCGCCGACACGTCGCGATCGAGCACACGCGCCGCATCCGGTGCATCGCGCTCGACGGTGCGAATGTGCAGACGCTCGGCGATGGCGCGGACGGCGGCACAGCGGGCAGCCTCGGCCTCTTCCTGCGCCGGCGTAAAGATACGGTTGCGCCCCAGCACCAGGCCAATCACATTACGCGGGCCCAGAGCGTCGACGGTCAGCGCCGCCAGCAGGGACGACGGCAAGTCGCCCTCGAGCGCCACCACAGCACGCGACGCACCGTGGGCTCGGGCGTTGTCGCGCACGGCGAGCACCAGCGCCTGCCACAGCCACTCCTCGGAACGGAACTCGGGCAGTTCGTGATCTTCCAGGGCATCGAGCATCACGCCGCGCTGAATCTCCTGAACCAGCAGGCTCTCCTCAAAACACGGCGCCTGGGCCACCACGCGACCGCAGTCGTCGAGCACAAACGAACCGCCGGTATACACCGACTCGTCATAAGCACCGACCGGCGCCATGCAGGCAAACCACACGCTGCGCTTGGATGCGATCTTGCGGTAGGCGCCGCTGCGTACGGCGGCAATGGCAGCAGTCTCGCGGTCGGTCATGTCAAACGCGTTGAATTGGAAATACGCAATGAGGTCAACACCGGTCGGCAACATCTCGAGTTCGCGGTCCAAGTCAAAAATCACGGCAATGCGCACGCCGTCCACGTCGAACACCGGCGGCGCCCAACGCGTGTCGTTGTTCTCACCACGCTGCAGGGCAATGCTCGAACGCGCCGGCACCACATGACCGTCCTTGAGCATCATGTAGTCGAGCAGCGGCTGGCCCTCAAACGAAACCGCCGCGGGCACGATGCAGATCATGTCAAGCTCCTGGATACGCTCGGCGACACCAGTCAAGCCGGCAAGCATGTCGTGCTCAAAGTCGGCAGTGCCCACCAGGCCCCCGGGCATGGCGCCCATAAAGAGCGGAGCCGGAACGCACAGCACGCGCGCCCCGCGCTCGTGGGCCAGACGAGCCTGGTCCTCGATGCGGCCGCAAATGCCCTCAATATCACCCAGGCGCATATCGATCTGTGCAAGCGCGAGCTTCATGGCTCAGCCCTTTCCGTCGTAAACCATCGAAATCGTAGTAAAAGCGCCGGCCGCATGATGCAGTCGGCGCTCGCATGTGCATATGCTAGCTATGATACCCCGAGCGGGGGCGCGCTCCTAGAACGTCGCGGACCACAGCCCGTGCAGGTTGCAGTAGGCATAGACGGTACCGGTCTTGGAACCGCCGGCAAAAAACGTCGCGGGCTTCATGCCGGGCTCAAGGTAATGGACCTCTAAGCGGCCCTCGGCCTCAAGGGCGATCCACTCAATATAGTGCTCGGGCAGGCTGGGGTGCTCGACCGAGCCAACGCGTGCGCGAATCACGTGACCGTCGCGCTCGGTCTCGACAACAGGCACGTGCTTCTCGTGCGCCGCGTCCTCAGTGTTTGCGGTCAGTTCCGTGCAACCGGCAGGGGTTGCAACGTCGTTGCCAAGGGCGGCAATGAGCTTACCGTCGGGGTCCTTAAAGAATTTCGCCATGATGTTCTCCTTTGCTGACGTGCCAATGTTCTTGATGGTTCTTATGCCCAAAGGCAGACAAACCATCCACGGCATTGCAAATGAACACATAACGGGCGGGGACGATGGGGCAGCGTGCGCTATCCGCCCTGGCGGCCCCACCCGAGCGGGTTAGCGCCCGTCGCCGCCCAGCAGCGCCAGAACATCTTCGCGGGTAAACAGCGCCGACGAGATGCCGTCGCCGCCGAGCACGCTGTTGACCAGGTCGCGCTTGGACTCCTGCATCTGCATAATGCGCTCCTCGATCGTGTCCTTGGCGATGAGCTTGTACACGGTCACGGTATGTTGCTGGCCAATACGGTGCGCGCGGTCGGTCGCCTGGTCCTGCGCTGCCACGTTCCACCACGGGTCGTAGTGGATGACCACGTCGGCCGCCGTCAGGTTAAGGCCCACGCCGCCCGCCTTGAGCGAAATCAAAAAGACCGGAACCTCGCCCGCTTGGAACTGCGCGACCATCTTGGCGCGGCTCTCCTTAGACGAAGCGCCCGTGAGCTTAAGGAAGGCGATGTCCTCCTTGGCCAAGCGCTTACCGATGATATCGAGCATACCCGTAAACTGGCTGAACAACAGGATGCGATGCCCGCCGTCGAGTGCGCCGTGCACGAGCTCCATACACGTATCGAGCTTGGCGCTCCCCGCCTTGTAATCCTCGTAGTGTAGACGCGGGTCGCAGCAGATCTGGCGCAGCTTGGTGAGCTCGGCGAGCACCTTGAGCTTGTCCTTCTTAAACTCCCCAGCCTCGCGGTGCTGCACCTGCTGGGCGATGCGGTCCTGGTTGGCCAGGTAGAGCTTGCGTTGCTCGCCGGTAAGCTGTGCCATCACCGTGTCTTCGATCTTTTCGGGCAGGTCGGCCACCACGTCTTCCTTAACGCGACGCAGCACAAACGGCGACACGAGCGCCTGCAGGCGAGCGGCGCTATCGCCCTCGGCATGCTCGACGGGGCTCTCAAAGCGCTTGGCAAACGACTCGCGCGTCCCCAAAAGGCCCGGCATCA
This sequence comes from Collinsella sp. TM06-3, assembly GCF_003436395.1. Taxonomy (NCBI): domain Bacteria; kingdom Bacillati; phylum Actinomycetota; class Coriobacteriia; order Coriobacteriales; family Coriobacteriaceae; genus Collinsella; species Collinsella sp. TM06-3. The sequence continues at coordinate 97,877 of NZ_QSPG01000003.1, forward strand.
AAAAGTCGAAGATGCTCCAGAGCTCGGACAGGCGGTTTTCGATGGGCGTGCCCGTCAGGGCAAAGCGCACGCCGGCAGGCAGGCGCTTGGCGGCGCGCGCCACCTGCGTGAGCGGATTTTTAATGTACTGGGCCTCATCGAGCACCACGCGGGCAAAATCCTGCTCGACGTACTCGTCGATATCGCGCCGCATAAGGTCATACGACGTCACGACCACGCTATGCTCGGCCACGCCGGCGATCTGCACGCGGCGTTGAGCCTTGGCGCCCACAATGGCGCACACATCGAGCGACGGGGCAAAGCGCTCCAGCTCGGCAGTCCAGTTGTACACGAGTGAGGCCGGGCATACCACGAGCGTGGGCTTGGTGTCCCCCGCCTCCACGCGCGCCAGAATATGCGCAATCATCTGGAGCGTTTTGCCCAGGCCCATGTCGTCGGCCAAGATGCCGCCAAGGCCCAGGTGTTCGAGCGAGCCGAGCCACTGGTATCCGTCGACCTGGTAGCCGCGCATCGTTGCCTTGAGCGATGCCGGCACCGTAAAGTCCATCTTGCCGAGCGTATCCAGGCGCTCGACGGTACGGCGGAACGCAGCGTCGCGATCGGCCTCGAGCGCCGGCGTGCGTGCGAGCATGCTGTCGACGAACAGGGTACTCGACGCGGGAAGCGACACGCCGTCGAGCAGGTCGACGGCATCGACACCCAGGTCCTCGGCAAGGCCAAACGCGGCGCGCGCCCCCTCGTCCAGGCGAATGATGTCGCCGGACGTAAGGCGCGCAAACGTTTGATGGCGCTTGTACGAATCGAGATAGACGGCAAGGTCCGCGGCCGAAAGCCCGCTCGCGCCCAGCTCGACATCGAGCAGATTGCTCTTAACGGTCGCACGAACCGAGAGCTTGGGCGCGGGGCGGACCGAGATCTGGCGCAGACGGTCGCTAAGCATGACCTCACCCAGCTCGGACAGGGCGGACAGGCCCTCGGTCAGCAGGCAGAACAAGCGGGCGTCATCGCGCTCCTCAAACGCCAGACCGCCCTCGTAGAAATCGAAGTACAGGGCCGCCGTATCCATAACGCGAAACTCCGCCACCTCGTCGCGGGGTGGCACACCGGGGCGCTGCTCTTCGAAGGGGCTGCCCGGAGCGCCCAGGCCAAAGAGATCCGCCGACCAGTCACCGTAGGTAACCGTAATCTTGCAGGTCACGAGCCCATCGTCGACGCCGATTGCCATGGCAAAGCTCGGCTCGGGCGCCACGGTATCGAGCGCAGCGGGCGCGGTAAGGTCGGTATAGTCGCGCAAAATGGGCAGCGCCATACGGCAGAACTCCCCCACCTGCTCGGCGGCAATATGGGCGGGCGTGCGGCACGGCAGCAAGCGCGACAAAAAAGGTGCGGCATGCTGAGCAAATGCAGCGTCGGTACGGCGCGCGCGGCGCGTGTCAACCAAGTAGGCGGCATCGCCCGACGCAAAGCAGTACATATCGGCGGGCAGGCGCAGGTCATAGCTACCACCAGCCGCCGGCGCGATTTTGGCGGCAAGCAGCGGTGGACGCTTAGCGGATGCCCCGTCCTCCCCTTGCGGAGACAGCTCAACCGCCACGTCGTAGGTGCGATGCGTCGTCGTCCCCCGCGACCAGGCGGGCTCAAAGGAGATAGTCTGGCCACGCAGCAGGTCCAGCACATATACGATGCTATGCTCGGACAGCGGCAATTGACGCTCGGCAACAAAACCGCTGCGGGCAAAGTCGTACGACGCCGAACGCGAGCTTGTGATGTCATCAAGATAGGCAACTGTCGTCACAACAAGGTTGAGCAGCTTTGTCGACACGTCTTCGAAGGCTTCGGGCGTATGGACAAACGTGAGCTTCTTGCCGTACGAAAAGGTACCGCCTCGGACATAGGCGTCGGCCATGCCGTCGATATCCTTGACCACGTAGGACACCGAACCGCAGCGGATGCGGAACTCGAGCGCCCAGCTAAAGCGGTCGGCGAACAGCGGATTGTAGTACGGCACCAACGAGGGCTCCAACGCCGCTTTGGGGGCGTCGGGATCAACGGCACCGGCAAGCTTGCGGCGCATGCTCGCCAGCTCATCCATGCGCGCGTCCGAAAGATCGGAGAGCGCCGCCATGAGGCTGGGACTCGTGGGGACGGGCGCCGGAAAGGGAAAGTTGGGATTGACGGCCGGCGCTTTGGGCGCGGTGTGCGCGGGCTGTTTCGGCTGCGCCGTAAACGTGCGAACCGGTGTGCGCAGCCCCTCAACAGGCTCAATGCCGCTGGCGTCCAGGTACGCCAGCGCCGTGGCGATGGCGTGCTTGCACATGCCGGGGTAGCGATAGGCGGCGGGGCAATCGCAGTCGTAGTCGATCACCTCGTGCTCGTCCATGTCGAGCGCCACGTGCGTCTTGTACAGGTCGCCGCGCGAGCCGCGCACCGAGCCCTCAACCGTCACGTTTTTGGAGAAGCGCGAGCCGCTGTCCTCGATCGACAGCACGGCGCCGTTGAGCATGAGCGAGCGGCCCTTCATAAAGGTACCGCTCAGCGCCGCCTCTTTCCGGAGCGCCTGCACAAACGTCCCCTGTGCCATCACTTCCTCCAATCTCGCGCGGACCTGCAACGCCGTCCCTAGATAACCGTTACTCTGCCCTGGTTACCCACAATGGCCTTGGCCTCGGCCAGCAGCGGAATCGAGCGCGCGTTGACCTTGGCCGGCACCTCGGCACGCAGCACGCGCCCGTCGACTTGCTCAATAAAGATCTCCACGCGATCGCCGCCCGGGTTGGTGGTGAGCACCGTGGCCAAGCGTGCCATGTTGCCCTGGCTAAAGCGGCTGTTGGGCACCATGACCTCAAAGACCTTGGGCTTGTTGTTCTCCTCGTTAAGCTCCAGCGGCACGATCTCCTGCGCGATGATCTGGTCGCCGCGGTCCGAGCGCTCGAGCTTGCCCTTAATGCGCACAAACGCGTCGGACAGCTGCGCGCCGGTCTCGGGATCGACCTCGCCGTACAGGTACCCCTCGGCCTCTTTATAGGTCTTAGGGAACACGACGACGGTGGCCTCGCCTTCCATGTCCTCGAGCTGCACGATGCCCATGGGGTCGCCATTTTTGGTCACGCGCTTGGACACGCTCGAGACCATGCCGGCCCACCACAGCGCCTTGCCCTCGGGAATCTCCTGGTTGATGGTGCCGCCCGTGGGGTTTTGCACCTCGTAGCCGGTATCGATCTGCGAGAACGAGAAGTCGCGCGCCTTGCTGAGTGCATACTCAAACGGGCGCAGCGGGTGGTCCGAGACATAGATGCCCAGAACCTCCTTCTCCTGGCTCAGCTTGAGGTGGCGGTCCCATTCCTGGCCGTCCGGATCGGGCACGCTGACCTCGAAACCCGAGCCCTCAACGTCGCCAAACATATCGAAGAACGACGTCTGGCCGCTCGCGCGATCCTTCTGACGCTTTACCGCGGCATCGATGATGTTCTCGGGGTTGTTCTTGTCCACAAAGTGCATCATCTGGCGACGCGGATACCCCGTGGAGTCGAAGGCGCCTGCCTTGATGAGCGATTCGATCACGCGGCGGTTGGCCTGGCTCGAGTCCACGCGCTCGACAAAGTCGTGCAGCGTCTTAAACGGGCCGCCCGCCTCGCGCTCGGCGATAATCGCCTGCGCCACGCCGGTGCCCACGCCGCGGATGCCGGCCAGACCAAAGCGCACGCCCTCTTTGGTAGCCGTGAACTCGGTACCGGACTCGTTGACATCTGGCGAAAGCACGGGAATGCCGTCGTGACGGCACGCCGAGACGTAGTGCACGATCTTGTCGGTCTTGCCCGTGTAGGACGTCAGAACGGCCGCCATGTACTCGTGCGGATAGTGCGCCTTGAGCCACGCCGTCTGCATAACCAGAATGGCGTAGCCGGCGGAGTGCGACTTGTTGAAGGCGTAGGACGCGAACTCGAGAACATCGTCCCAAATCTTCTGGGCGACCTCGCGCGTGTAGTTGTTCTTGATGGCGCCGTTCATCCAGTGGTCGTAGGTGGTCTCGTCCGAGCCATCCTCCCAGTGCAGCACCGTCGAGGTGAGCAGCTTGATCTTTTTCTTAGCCACGGGCTTACGGATACGCGAGTCCGATTCGCCCTTGGAGAAGCCGCACATCTCGACGGAGATGAGCATAACCTGCTCCTGGTAGACCATAGTGCCGTAGGTTTCGCCCAGGATGTCGTCCAGGCGGTCGTCGTAGGAAACCGCCGGCTCCTTGCCGTTCATACGGTTGATGTAGGACGAGACCATGCCGGCGCCCAGTGGGCCCGGGCGGTACAGGGCGATCAATGCCACGACGTGCTTGTACTCGGTGGGCTTCATGTTCTTGATCGTGGCCGTCATGCCGGCGGACTCGACCTGGAAGACGCCGGCGGTGTGGCCGGAGCCCATGAGCTTAAAGATCTCGGGGTCGTCAAAGGGAATCTCTTCCTCTTTGATGTCGATGCCGAAGTTCTTTTTGATGTTTGCCTTGGCCTTGGAGATAACCGTCAGCGTGCGCAGGCCCAAGAAGTCCATCTTGAGCAGGCCCATGTCGGCAACGGTATGGCCCTCGTACTGGGTAATCTCGACGCCGCCCTTGGTGTCGAGCTTGGTGGGCACGTGCTCGTTGACGGGGTCGCGGCAGATCAGAACGGCGCACGCGTGCACGCCCTCGCCACGGGTGAGGCCCTCAATCGAGAGCGCCGTGTCGATGATGCGGCGGGCGTCGTCGTCCTTTTTATAGGCCTCGGCAAAGTCGGGGTTAAACAGATCCTCTTTGCCGGGTTGCTTGTCGAGCACCTGCTTGAGCTTGACCTTGGGGTCGCTCGAGACCATCTTGGACAGGCGCTGGCCCATGTAGACCGGGTAGTCCAGGACGCGCGCGGCGTCGTTGATGGCCTGCTTGGCCTTAATGGTCGAGTAGGTGATGACGTGGGTGACCTTCTCGGGGCCGTAGAGCTGGCGAACGTGCTCAACGACCTCGAGGCGCCGCTCATCGTCGAAGTCCATATCGATATCGGGCATCTCGGTACGCTGCGGGGACAGGAACCTCTCGAACATCAGACCGTTCTCGAGCGGGTCAAACGCGGTGATGTTCATGGCGTAGGCGACGATAGCGCCGGCGGCAGAACCACGGCCGGGGCCGACGCCGATGCCGTTGTCCTTGGCCCATTGCACGTACTCGGCAACGATCAAAAAGTAGGCGGCAAAGCCCTTGTCGCAAATGACCTTGTATTCGTACTCAAAGCGCTCTTTGATGTTGACGCCACCGATCTCGCGCGTGGCCCAGTCGTCACCATAGTGCTGGCGCAGGCCCTTCTCGCACTCGCGGCGGAACTGGCTCTCGTGCGTCTCGCCGGGATCGAGCAACGGGAAGCGCGGCAGGATGATGGAGTCCCAGTCCAGTTCCACGTAACATTTGTCGGCAATCTCGAGCGTGTTGTCGCAGGCCTCGGGGCAATACGGGAACATCGCCCGCATCTCCTCCTCGGTCTTCATGTAAAACTCCGAGCCGGTCATGCGCATGCGGTTGGGGTCGTCGACCTTGGCGTTCATGCCAATGCACATGATGACGTCCTGCACGGGCGCGTCCTCGCGGCGCAGATAGTGGAAGTCGTTGGTGGCGATGACCTTGACACCCACCTGTTTGGCGATGTCGATGAGCGTGCGGTCCATCTGCTCATCGGTCAAGCCATTATCGGTGGTAATACCGTGTTCCTGGATCTCGATATAGAAGTCGCCGGGGTCGAAGGTATCGCGGAAGGTCTCGGCCCATTTGATGGCGCCCTCCATGTCACCGCGGTCGATGTACTTGGGGATGATGCCCGCGATGCAGGCGCTGGTGCAGATCATGCCCTTGGCATGGCGACGCAGGTTGTCGAGTGTCACGCGCGGTTTGTAGTAAAAGCCCTGCACGGCGGCCTCTGAGACAGTCTGCATCAGGTTGACGTAGCCCTCCTGGTCCTTGGCCAAAAGGATCATGTGGTAGAGCTCGGGCTTATGGTCGCGGGCGAGCGTCTCGTCCGGCGTAAAGTAGACCTCGCAGCCAAAGATGGGCTTAATGACCAGGGGCGGCTTGAGCTCGTCGATATTGCCCTTCTCGTCCCACATGGCTATGTCCTTCACATACTGGGCATGCTCGCGCGGGTTTGCCTCGGGATCGGGCTCCACCAGCTCGTCGCGGCGGTCCTTTTCCAAGAAGGCCTTGTCGTGGCTCCAGGTTTTGTACTCGGGCGTGTTGTGGTTGACGGCGTCGCAGGCCAGCGCCAGGTCGGGCACGCCATACATGTAGCCGTGGTCGGTAATGGCCACGGCGGGCATGCCAAGCTCAACGGCGCGATTGACCATATCCTGGATACGGGTTGCGCCGTCGAGCATGGAGAAAACAGTGTGATTGTGCAGATGGACGAATGCCATGTGATGAGCTCCGATGCGGGTTCGTGTTCTGACTGAACGATTTTACCGCACGGCGCGGACGGCACCCGAACCTAGCCAAACCCACACGGGCAGTCTTTTTGGGACGGGGCTTTTTTAGCTACTTTTGCCACCCCAAGAAAACCATCCTCAAAGTAGCTAAAAAAAGCCCCGTCCCAAAAAGACTGCCCAATCGCAGGTGCGGGCTAGAGGTTGTAGGTGACCACTTGGGGCTCGGCGGGTTCGGCAGAGGAAATCTGGTCAACTTGTTCCACGCGGACGAACTTGACGGTCACGCCCTCAAAGCCCGCCTTGTGCAGAACATCCGAATAGACACGCGCCTGCAGGGCATGCTTCTCCAGCAGCTGATCGGGCGTCTCGTCCGGCGCGCCACCCGTCTTGTAGTCGATGACCAGCGCGCGCGACGGATCGGCCGGGTCGGTTGCCAGCGCATCGATGGCGCCCTCGGCATACGCACCGTAGCGAGCAATGTCATCGTCCTCGCAACCCAGCGAGAAGAACGGCACCTCGGCACGGACACACGGCCAAGCAAGCAGCTCGGCACGGACCGATGACCCGAGCCAGCGATTCAAGGCGACGTCAAAACGCTCGCGCTGTTCCGGCGTCAAGCGCCACAGACGCGCCAGTGCATCGGCGCGCTCGGCGGGCAGCGCATCGGCACCCATCTCGATGAGCCACTGGCAGGCGGCATGGAAGGCCGAGCCCAAGGCCATGGGATTGCCGGCAGACTCGACAGCAGCCACGTCCGCATCGGTCATCTCCGAGCCATCCGATTCTGCGTCATCGCCGGCCTCGTCCATGGGCACACGCGTCTCGACAGCACGATCTTCCGTCTCGGCATGCAGGGCCGCGGCGATCGATGAGTAGCTATACGAGTCACGCGCCGGGAGCGGACACGTGCCCATGCGCACGCCCACCGCCTGGGGATACACGAGCTCAAACGAATCTGGCTCGGGGTCGGCAGGGCCGGGAACGGTGGCGCGAGCGTGCTCGCCGTTGTCCTCCGCCTCCGCATCACCGCGAACGAGCCTTCCCTCGACATCCAGCGAAGCGTTGGCCTCAAACGCCTGCTCGCCAAACGTAAAGTCCGCCAGCGAGATAAGTTCGTAGTCGCCCGGCTGGGAGTTGTCGAACACCAAGCGGTCGGCATCGAGCTGCGGCATGTCCAGGGCGCCCGTCGGCAAAATACGACGCAGCACGTCGTAGGTCAGATCGGTCTCGACGTCGAAGGTCGGCGCACGCACCTTGCCACGGCTCACGCCGGCATCCATCGCCAGAATAACCAACTCGCGCGCACGCGTCATGGCGACGTAGAGCAAACGAGCCCGCTCCTCGAGCGAAAGCTGAAGGTCATCGTTGCGCAGACGGGCAAATACCTCGGCGGGAGAACCCGTCGCGCACACGTCCTCCATAAGCTCCGACGGCAGCCACAGCGACGTGCCCTTGCCCTTAAACGCGTGCTCAAACTGCTTTTTGACGTCATCGCCCTTCACGAATGTGCCGTCCGCGAGCTTAACGCCATCGAAGCGCGCCGGCAGCGCCACGACTTGCGCTCCGCCCTCGACGCGACCCATCTGCGCCGCACCGGACGACTTGCGCACGCCAAAACACTCGGCAACAGCAACGACCGGGTATTCCAGGCCTTTAGACGCATGCACAGTCATGATGCGCACCGTGCCCTCGCCCTCCTCGTTGAGTGCGCCCGGCGCCTCCTTGCCCGCCAAGAAGCGATCGAAGGCGAGGGCGATGGAACGCGGGGAGTTGCCGAGTTCGGCTTCTGCCTCGGCCACAGCGTCGAGCGCCTTGAGTACATTGGCGGCAATGGCCTTGCCCTCGGGACCACGCTGCGCCAGGCGCACAAACCAGCCAGAGGCATTGACCACGTCACGCGCGATGACGGCAAACGAATCGCGTCCCACGCGGCGAAGCGCATAGCGCAGCACCTCGCGGGCGCGCGTCACCAGTGGCAAGCCCTGCAAGCCGGGCACATCGGAATCGCTCATGATGCCCGCATCGATGTTGCGGCGCGACGTCTCCCCCGTCTGCTCGTCCAGCTTGGTCGCCAGCGCCAGGAATTCCTGAGCGCCGAGCGCAAACATCGGTGAGGCCAGCAGCGGCATAAGACCCTGCGCCGTATCGGCCGGGTTAGCAAGCGCGCACACCAGGGCACGCACCGTTTGGACCTCGGCAGCCTGGGCAAAGACCGAACCGCCTGCGATCACGCAGTCGAGCCCCTGGTCGCGGAAGGCCTGGGCGTAGACGTCGGCGTTGGTCATGCGGCCCAGCAGCAGCACCATGCCACCCTGGGGCTGGCCCGCTTTAACGAGCGCTTGGAACCGCTCCGCAATCGCACGAGCTTTCGCCTGCGTTCGCTCCTGGGTGCTGCCGCCGGCAACGAGCAGCGCCTGGCGGCGCGAAGCCTTTGCCTTGAGCTTGTCCTCGCGATCGTCACTCGGCTCAAGATCCAAGAACCCCTGCATCAAACCACCGGTATCGCCGTCAAAGACGCGTGCCACATAGCGCAGCACCTCGTCGTGGCTGCGGAAGTTGCGCACGAGCTTGACGAGCTCGCCGGCAGGGGCATCGGATGCGACGGAGGTCTCGGGCGCAGCAGAGGAGCCCACCTTGCGCTCCTGGCGACGGAACACCTCGACCTCTGCCCCACGAAAGCGATAGATGGACTGCTGCGCATCGCCCACGGTGCACAGCGCGCGCTCCCCCGCACCCGTCAGATAGCGAATCAAATCGACCTGCATCTGGTCGGTGTCCTGGAACTCGTCGATCATAACCATCTTAAAGCGGCCCTCGTACGCGGCGCGAATGGCCGGGTAATCGCGCAGCGCCTCATAGGCCATGCGCAGCAGGTCGTTGTTATCGAGGGCGGACTGCTCGGCCTTGAGTGCGCGATACTCGGCCTCGACGGAGCGAGCCAGGCCCACCAGCGCATCGAGCGCCGGACCGCCGCAGGCAAGCACGATATTGATAAACGCATCGGCCGCCTCGGCCTTGAGCAGCTCCACCTGCTCCTTAGGGAATGCCTTACTCGCCCGAGGCATGGTACACGACATCATGAGTCGCGCCGCATCGGTCATGGTCTTGCCGCTCGCCTCGAACGCGTCGATGGCATCGAGCGCCGTCTGTGCCTTCTCGGTCGCGGCCTTGCTTGCGCCCAACGCCGCGCGATAGGCATCGGCGAGTGCCGAGGTATCGGCCTGGCCGCGCGCCACGCACACGTCGTCCATACCGCCCGGCAGCTGGCTCGATAGCTCCAACAGATCGCGCACCAGGCCTTTGACGGTCGTGCCGGCGCCAAAGGGACCGCCCTCGCCCGCCATGGGATACCAGGCGTAGAGGGCCTTGAGCGATGCCGCGAGCTCGGGGGCGGCATCGGGCGCCGTCGCGCGACCCAACACATGCTCAACAGCCTGATCCATGAGCTCGTCGGTATCGGTGAGCACCGTGAACTCGGGATCGATGCCCAGCTCCAACGCATGTGCGCGCAGGATACGCGAGCACATGCCGTGAATGGTCGAGATCCACGCGTCGTCGACGGTCAGTGCTTCCTCGTCCATGCCCTCGTCGATAAGCGCACGGCGCACGCGGTCGCGAATCTCGGCCGCGGCATCTTTGGTAAAGGTGATGGCGAGCACCTGGTCCAGATGTTCAACGAACGGACCGGATTCGGGCGAGAGCGCGTAGACGATGCGGCGCGTGAGGGTAAAGGTCTTGCCCGAACCGGCGCCCGCCGAGACAAACAGCGGACAGTCGAGCGTCTTGACGATCTGCAGCTGTTGCGGCATCAAGGTCGAAAGATCCATGGTCTACACGTCCCTCCTTACAAACGTTCCTTCATGGTTATACGAGCAGCGCGCATGCGCGGCCTGCGTCGACGCCGGGTCGACAGCGGCGACGTCGCCCGCCTCGAGCTCATGCAGGCGCTCGGCGATACCGGCCTCCACGCGGTCGAGCAGGGCATCGAAGTCCATGTTGCCGCCCTCGCCGGGAAAACCCTTCTTAAGCCCCGGAATGCGGCCGTCACCACGTTCCTCCTCGAGCAGCTCGGCACTCGCGGCGCCTCGCAGCGCCGGTTTGCCGCCCTTGGTCGAAAAATAGAGCGCCGCACGGGTATCCAGATCCAGCGCCCGGCGCATGGCCTGGGCGTAGATGAGCGTTTGGGTATGTGGCGGTAGCCACCGCGGGTCGTCGATGGCGGCCTCACCCGATTCCTCGTCGCGCACCGTAGGGTCGGCGAGTTTAAACTCCTCAACGCCCGTGCGGTGCTTATAGTCGATCACCACGGCGCGTTTCTCGGCATCCACGTCCACACGGTCGATGCGCCCGCCGAGCGGCCAGCCGGCATACTCAACGTTAAGATCGTTAAAGGCAAACTCCAGGTAGCGCGGAGCAAAGGGGGTCAGCGCCTCGGCTTCATAGGCAAGCACGCCCTCCAGCTGCGGCAAAATCTCGGCCACCTGCCGCTCCTCTACCGGAGAGAGCGGCACAAGCGGGCCCTCGTTGCCACGCTTGGAGGCATGTTCGGCCAAGGTCTCGTCAAAGACCTCGCGCAGCAGCTCCTGAGCACGTGGCAGGTTCTCGGGCGTCACGCGTTCCATGCCCTCCTGGGGCAGACGGGCGTGCAGGTGTTCCAGCACGTCGTGAACAAAGTTGCCCTTCTCCATGTTCCCAAAGCCCGCGTCGATGGACTGGGGCTTGACGCGATACGACACGAACCAGCATAGCGGGCAGGTGGAATAGGCCTCGATCTGCGAGGCGGACGTCAGGCGCGGCACGAGCGGCGCGTCCTCGCCCTCGCCATCGCGACGGCGCAGGACCAGATATGGCACGGCCTCGGCACTCAGATGCTGAGGGGCTTCACAGGTCACGCGCTCGCGCTTGAGGCCTTCGCCTGCCGCGGGATCGAAGTCCCTCACGATATCGCCCTCGCCCACGCGCGTGGGCTTAGCAGCATCAGCGGCCTCGGCATGCGCTCGCAACTCGGTCCACACGGCAGCCGGATAGCACTCGCGCGCCTGGCGATCGTGCGTCACGCGGGCGAGCGCAAGCGGGCCGCGCGCCGCCTGCATCGCGTGGCCAAAGCGCACGCGCAGCAAGGCCGCGGGCTCAAGCGTCACGCCCTCGCGACCAAGGCTCGCCGTCAGCGTGGCCAGCGGACCCTCCTCATGCGAGAGCGGATAGCTGTCCAGATCGACATCGGCAAACAGGACGGCATCATAGCTACCGGGGCGCAGAGCTGCTGCATCGGCAAGCGATGCAAAGCGCACCTGGGCGCGCGGCGCACGGTCGACCTCAAATGTCTCGTAGTCATATGCCGTACTGCGCTTGTCCACCTTGGTTCGAACGCCATCGAGAACCGGTACGGTCGCGGCCTGCGACACGTCGAGCGCGCGAGCATCGTTCATAAGGATGTCGATGACATGGCGCAGCAGGGCCACCTCCGCCTGGCGACGGGCTTGGCCATCCAAGCTGCCCAGCGAGCGATCGGGCAACGCCTCGGCAACGGCAAGCATGGCCTTGAGCGCCGTCACGGGCCTGTCACGCCACAGCGCCTGGAACACGTCCGAGACCACACACGGCACATTCTTAAACCAGTTTTCGTCGCTCGCCGCCTTGCGCGCGCCCCTCACCTGGCCCTGAACGCTCTGCAGCAGGCTCTTAACGCCCGCGGTAGTCTTGCTGCGCGAGAGACGCATATTCTTATCGAAGGTACAGGCATTGACGGCATCAGCGCCCGAAAGCGGACTGTAGATCCAGTCGGTAAGCTCCGGCGCGGGCCACCACTCGGTCTTTGACGCCATGCCCTCATCGGCGGCTTTCATACGCTCGATCAGGTTGGCGAGCGCCGTAAACTGCCTGCCTGCGATGGACTGGGAAAACGCCGTGAACTCAGTCGTCTCGGCCGCAATGTGACGCGCCGCCAAACGGGCAGCGAGCTCGCCGAACAGCTGGGGCGCCCGGGCGGACACCACGAGCACGCGCACGGGATCGGCGGGTGCGGAGGCGGCATCGTTGACCTTGGACTCCTCGTGCGCTTTCACCATCTTATCGATGACGTCCGCATAGACACGGGCACGGGCATGGGGCCCGGCGACTTCCACAAAGGCAGGACGTGCGACGGACTTTGGAGCAGTCGCGGGAGCGCCGGCATCCTCATCCAGCGGTGCAACCTCAAACAGCACGCCGCAGGCATCAAGGGCCGAGGCCAGCTCCTCACGCATCGCCGCTTGCTCGCGGGCGAGCAGCACGACAACCTCTCCCCCGTTGTTTGCCACGGCGGACAGCAGCTCGAGCAGGCTATACGTAAATGACGTGACGCCGCGCACGCAAACGGCACGGGTGCACCCCGGCAGGTTATCGGCCAGGGCACCGGCCATCATGTCAGCCGCCTCGCAAGGCTCGACCATGCCTCGGCGGTCCAAACCGCTCGCATGGGCGCACAGAAGCTCGAACACACGGGCCTCGGCGTCGCTTTTGGGCTTTGGCTGGCAAACGTTGCCGCGGCAGCGTTCGTCGCCCGCCCCCGCCACGCCCGGCAACACATCGCGGGCCATACGCGCAAGCATGCGCACCGTGCCCTGGCTGCGCGAGAGCGGCTGCAGAGCAGCGTCGTCGCAGCGGTCGATCATGTCCGAGAACAGCATCTGGCGCTGAAGGTTATCCACAAAGCTGCGGCCATCGCCCATAAGCTCCCACAGCGAACGGAGCCACGACGAAGGGGTCTTGTAATCGATACCCAGTGAAATCCCAGCTTCCGCCGCATCATGACGGCACAGATCGAGCTCGGCAAACGTAGGCACCAGCAAAACGGCACGCCCGTGGCGGGCAACCAGGTCGGCGAGCAGCGCCGCCTCGGCATCGCTCAAATCCGCGCCGGCGTTGGTGGTATAGATTCGAACAGGCATGGTCCTCCACTCAAACCGTTCGCAATAATCAATACTTCCATCCTACCCGCCCACGCGGACAGATTTGCCCCACGCCAACAGATTTCCTCCGTCCCCAAGGGATCAAAAAACCGCCCCCGAAGGGACGGTTCTGCGCAATTCGTTTGTCGCCGATGGCCTACTCGCCATCCTCCAGTTTGATGAGGATCTTGCGATAGCCACCGTACTCGCCATTAAGCGCCTTGGACACGCGGCTCACCGTAGTGGACGAAGCGCCGGTGCGGGCCTGAACCTCAACATAAGGCTCGCCCTCATCCAGATAACGCGCAACCTGCAGACGCTGCGAAAGATCGCAGATCTCGCGCGGCGTGCAGATATCGGTTAAAAACGCCTGGATATCCTTCTCGTCATCCAAAAGACTAAATGCGTGGACTAGCTGCTTGACATCAGGCTTGTCAAACATGTTCTCGATATTCATCGATCACCGCCAAACCCGCCAAAAGGCATCGAAGTTGATACTGACATCGGGCATCGTTCGCCCGTTCTATGCAATAGGGCAACGCCTGTGGCTTTTGCCCGTAGCAGTGTAGCACACCACCAAACTAAAGCGACAAGACTCTCTGTCAGCGGCGCGTTTTTCAGGACGAACGCCGTTTAGAAACCGAATGCGCACGTAAGCTCCACGAATATTTGAGACAATGGGCGTCCAAACACCGCGGCGCACCCGCGCAACCATCCAGGTCGCCGCCGCAAGCCGCTTCACGCGACGCCAGCAACCCCGGCGCAAGAAAGGATTCACGCCATGCGCTTTATGCTTAACTGGCTCTTCACCTCGATCGCCATCGCGATCGCCACGTTCCTCGTCCCCGGCATCCAGCCCTTCGGTTTTGCCGAGGCCTGGGTCTGTTTCGCCTTCGTGGGACTGTTCCTGAACATCGTCGATTCGCTCGTCAAGCCGTTTCTGACGGTTATCTCGCTGCCGCTCACGATCATTACGCTGGGTATTTTTCAGCTCGTAGTCAACAGCTTTATGCTCGAGCTGGCCAGCTATCTGTCGGTCAATCTGCTGGGCGCGGGTATCTCCATCGCCAGCTTTGGATCGGCCTTTATGGGCAGCATCCTGGTGTCCATCATGCGCAGCATCCTCGACAGCATCGCCGAGGGCTGAAACGGCCATTCCGGCCGCGCCCGTCTCAACAGCCCAAAACGAAGGCCGCCCATCACAAAAATGGGCGGCCTTCTTATTTGCCAAGTCTCAAAGGGCGAGAGAATCTGCCATTTCCACCCCGTCCCCAAATGGCAGGTGGGCTAGATCACGTAGTCGTAGCCTTCGTTGGGAGCGACAAGTTGATCGAGCGTCACACCGTCGAGGTAGTCGTTGATAAGCTTGTCCAGGTTCTTCCACACGTCGAGCGTGGGGCACTCGTCAGAGCGCGAACAACCCTTGCAGTCGCCATCCAGGCAGGCGACCGGCGCCAGGCTGCCCTCGGTCAGGCGCAAGATCTCGCCCACCGTGTACTGCTCGGGCGGGCGCGTGAGCACATAGCCGCCGCCCTTGCCGCGCATGCCCGAGAGCATGTTGGCGCGCACGAGCGTAGCCAGAATATTCTCGAGGTACTTCTCCGAAATACCCTGACGCGCCGCAATCTCTTTAAGCGGGATACGGCCTGTCGCCTGGTGCTCGGCCAGGTCGACCATAACGCGCAGGGCATATCTGCCCTTTGTGGAAACCAACATATATATAGCTGCCTTTCGGTCTTTTAATTCGTAGAAATTCTAGCCGAAAAATTGGTTTTGAAAATACCTATTCCCGTCAAGATGGTTAATCGACTCGTAATAATCTTCTATTTCCTATTGCGTTACTAGGCTTTACTGTCTACTATGCTTGCCAACAGCAAAACGAACAACCCATAAGGTTTGTGGGTTTCGCTGCCACACACACCGTAAAACCACACGGTATCCAGTCATTTGAACACTTTGGAGGTTCACCATGAGCAATGTTTACACGTCCATCGATCAGCTTATCGGCCACACCCCGCTTCTGGAGCTCACCCACTTCGAGGCCGACGAGGACCTCAAGGCCCGTGTGCTCGTCAAATTGGAATACTTCAACCCCGCCGGGTCCGTCAAAGACCGCGTCGCCAAGAACATGATTGACGAGGCCGAGAAGGCCGGCAAGCTCGTGCGCGGTGGCGACTACACCATCATCGAGCCCACGAGCGGCAACACCGGCGTCGGCATCGCCTCGGTGGCGGCGGCCCGCGGCTACAAGGTGATCATCACTATGCCCGAGACCATGTCCGTCGAGCGCCGCAAGCTCATGCAGGCATACGGCGCACAGCTCGTGCTCACCGACGGCTCCAAAGGCATGAAGGGCGCTATCGCCAAGGCGGAGGAGCTGCAGAAGGAAACTCCCAACAGCATCATCGCCGGCCAGTTTGTGAACCCCGCGAACCCGGCCATTCACAAGGCCACGACCGGCCCCGAGATCTGGGACGACACCGACGGCAAGGTCGACATCTTCGTCGCCGGCGTCGGCACCGGCGGCACCGTGACCGGCGTGGGCGAGTTCCTCAAGGAGCAAAACCCCGAGATTCAGGTCGTCGCCGTCGAGCCCGCCACCTCCCCGGTGCTCTCTAAGGGCCAGGCCGGCCCGCACAAGATCCAGGGTATCGGCGCCGGCTTTGTGCCCGACGTCCTCGACACCCAGGTCTACGACGAGATCATCCCCGTCGAGAACGAGGACGCCTTTGCCACCGGCCGCGCCGTGGGCCACAAGGAGGGCGTGCTCGTGGGCATTTCGTCAGGCGCCGCCGTGTGGGCCGCGCTGCAGCTGGCCAAGCGCCCCGAGAACGAGGGTAAGACCATCGTGGCCCTGCTTGCCGACACCGGCGAGCGCTACCTGTCCACGGCACTGTTCCAGGACTAAGGGCCCGTCACTTGTCGATAGACCCAAGGCACGCCGGTCTGCCCTCTCTTCTGGCTGCCTGAGCCCATCCCAACAGGGTGTCCCACACGACGCCCGAACTTGCTACAATGTCTGCGGCGCGGAACCAGCCTCCCGTGCCGCTTTTCTTTTTTTGGCCACATGCCACCAAGGAGAACCTCCCCATGCACAATAAGCGCGTGCTCGTCGCCATGAGCGGCGGCGTCGATTCCAGCGTGACCGCGTATCTGCTCAAGCGCCAGGGCTACGAATGCATCGGCGCCACCATGCGTCTCACCTGCCCCGCGCCCGACCCCGCCACGGGTATGAGCAAAGTCGACTGCGACATCGCCGATGCAAAGGCCGTCGCCGAGCGCCTGAGGATACCCCACCATGTGCTCGACTTGCAGCAGACCTTCGACCGCAACGTGATCGAGTGCTTTGTGAACGCCTACCAGGAAGGACTGACGCCCAACCCGTGCATCATCTGCAACCGCCACATTAAGTTTGGCGCGCTGCTGGATGCGGCGCTGGATATGGGCTGCGACTACATCGCAACGGGACATTACGCCAAAACAAGCCAGGCGGCAGACGGCACCTGGCAGCTACATCGCGGCGAAGATCCCAAAAAGGACCAGAGCTACTTTTTGTATTCGCTTACGCAGGAACGCCTGGCACACACGATCTTTCCGCTGGCAGGCCTAGACAAAGAGCGCGACGTGCGCCGCATAGCCGCCGAGCAGGGCTTTACCAACGCCCAGAAGGCCGAAAGCGAGGACATCTGCTTTATTCCAGACGGTGACTACGCGGGCTATATCGAGCGCCGCTGCGGACATCCCGCTGCACCGGGCGACATTGTGTGGCGCGACGGCAGCGTGGTCGGGCGCCACAACGGCGCGCTGCGCTACACCATCGGCCAGCGCAAGGGCCTGGGCGTTGCGATGGCGCATCCCGTGTACGTAACGGGCGTCGACGCCGCCAACAACACCGTGCATCTGGGCGAGGCCGAGGACCTGGCGGCCACAGCGCTCACGGCCAACGACTGGATCTGGAGCGCCCCCGCCGACCACATGGAGGCGGAGCTCGACGCCGGCGGCATCCGCGTGGGCGCCAAGTACCGCTACCGTCAGAAAGACCAGGCAGCAACCCTTACACGTGGCGCCGGCGGACAAATGCTGCTAACTTTTGACGAGCCGCAACGACCCATCGCCCCCGGCCAGGCCGTTGTAGTCTATCGCGGCGACATCGTCCTGGGCGGCGGTACCGTGACCGGCGCACTTAAGTAGCCGTGGGTTTATCGCTGCACGTGTCGAAGTACCTCAACAGCGGCACCAACCTCGATTACGCGACGCTCGAGGCCGCGGCAAATGGCCTCGAGTCGACCCTCCGCCGTCGCCCATTCGCTCTGCGAAAGAATCTCGATCGCCTCATCAACAAATCCGTTGAGCCGCGATGAATCGAACCAATCGAGCGAGTCCGCAAGCGCCAGCTGAGCGGAAGGGTCGGGCCCAAACGGCTTAGCGGAAAACCCAAACTCCCCAGCCGCGAGCAAGACAGTTGGCACGTTATACCACAGACAGTTGCCGCTATCGAACAGCGGTGCAGGTTTTATCTCCAGGGTGTCGACATTACGGATGATGCCGAAGTTTCGCCAATGGCGGTCGCTGTTGGCCAAAAGGGCATCGCAGACAATCATCTGCGACATAGACCTTCTCACAGCGACCTCATCGGCACCATGCTTGCCAAGGTAGCGACAGTATCGATCGTATGTCGAGTCTCCCCGCTGGCTACCAAGTGCGCCCTTAACGTAAACAGCCGGAACGTATTCCTCGCGGCCGTCAAGAAAGTCGTCGCACAGACACACAGGGCCATCGAACATCCGCTCAACCGTATAAGGAACAAACTCGCCCTCCGACAGCAAGCGACGATGCAGAGCCGTTGCAACCGCCTCGTTAAAGGGACGCTGATCGTCCATGCCGCGTCCTTTAGCCAAAATGCGAATGCCGTTTCGGATCATCCACGATTTAGGAAGCTCGCCCTCGGACGTGTTATCCGGATTTTTAAGACCGATGCCTTCCAGCCAACCCGAACGCTCTTCGGGCGCCGATCGCTCAAATTCGTTCTCAAAATAATTGATGTTTTGCCATTTGAGTTCGGCACAATCGGTCGGCCGCAGCCAATAGCAATCCGAAAGCGAGAGGCCCAGGCACTGAACCGGCACCTCAACGCCGCTGACAACCCCCAGCTCGCGGTAGCGCGAGATAAGCCCAGGGCGAACATCGGGCACCGACCGATGGCTCCACCACACGTTGAGCTCCCGCTTATTCACCGTTGGAGAAAAGCTCGAACACGTGCCAAACGGCATTCGTTGCGTATCGAGGACCTCGGCGATTTCGAAGGGAAACTCGCGCGTCGGATCAAATGAGACATGCGCGACCTCATGGTCGGCCGACATCAGCGTAAACTTGCGCCCCACATCGGCTGCAGGACGGCGCCCTCGTTTGCGGACCTTTTGATAGGCGATCGCGGAATTATACTCAACCATCTTCCGTCCACCCACAGTATTGCATGCGAGCGTTCCGGATGCCGCCAGTTGCGATATGCGAGCCTTTGTGACGCCTAGTAGACGGGCGGCATCACCCATAGATAAGTATTCCGATGTATCCATGCGCCGCATCACCTCGTTAAGTATTTCACGCGTTAAAATAACTTATCTTATACAGGATAATACTAAACGGACTGAATTGAAAAAAGGCCCGAGCAATCGGGCCTTAGAGCAATTGGTCAGCCAAGCTATGAACCGCTTCCCCTAGCGCTGAACGTAGGCGCGAACGAGCTCGTAGGTATTGCGCGCGCCGTCGATGTGGCTGCGCTCGTAGTTGTGGCTCGCGTACACGCCGGGACCGATCAGGCCGTGGCGAATGTCGTAACCAGCCGAAAGCGTAGCCTCGACGTCGGAGCCGTAGTGCGGATACACATCGATCGCGTAGTCGAGCTCAAGCTCGCGCGCGATGTTGGACAGCGTCGTCACCAGGTCGTAGTTGTACGGACCGCCCGAATCCTTGGCGCAGATCGAAACCATGCGCTCGGTGCAGCCCAGATCGTCGCCCACGCAGCCCATGTCCACGCTGATCATCTCGCGCGTGTCGGCCGGCACAAAGGCGCCGCCGTGACCGACCTCCTCGTACACGGTAAAGAGCAGTGACACCTTGCGCGAGAGCGTCACCTCGCCGTCAGCAACGGCGCGAGCCAGACCCAGCAGAATCGACGCGGACAGCTTGTCGTCAAGGAAGCGGCTCTTGATGTAGCCGCTCTCCGTCACCGTGGTGCGCGGATCCATAGCGATGATGTCTCCAGCCTGAATGCCCAGCTCGAGCACGTCGTCCTTGCTGTCGACGTTCTCGTCGAGCAGGATTTCCATGTTCTTCTCGATGGTCTTGACCGGCTCATCGGCCACATGCGCCGAAGGCTCGGTATTGAGAACCACACCCGTGTAGACATTGCCATCGCGCGTGTAAACGGTGCAGTTCTCGCCATCGGCCGTAGACCACTGATGCCCGCCAAGCGTCGTGGGACGCAGGCGACCATTGTCCTTGATGGAGCGCACCATGGCGCCCAGGGTATCGACATGGCTCGCCAATACGAGCGGCTCGCCCTCGCCGCCAAGCTCAACCAACACGTTGCCCTTATTGGAGCGCTCGGGGCCAAAGCCCATATCGCGCAACGTTTCCATTAGATAGTCAGTAGCCGCACGGGTATAGCCCGTAGGTGAAGCAATAGAAGTCAGCGTCTTCAACTGGTCAGTAATATAGGAGAGCGTCTCCTCTAGAGAAGCATCAACATTAGAAGCCATATGCATCCTTCCAAGTAAAACTAAGACCGAGCCCCGATTTTAACCTTTCTGCACGTGCAATACTCTAGAAACCGAGCCGACTCCAGACGTCCCCGCACCGGTTTTGTGCACGCGCTCGGTTTACAGTCCCAATCTTGCATAAATCCTATCGGTATCTGCATAAATATGAGGCATCTATTTGCTTCGTCTCAGGGTACCCCACCTTGGACCGTGCAAAATACGGAGTATTCAGCACCGTGGACCCCGTCAGCCCCATCGCAAACGGCAAAGCGACGCGGTTACAGCAGTGTTGCAGGTCGTCGCAAACCAAAAACGCGGTGGCAGCCCCCTCCGCTCATCGATAGCCCGCCCACAAGGGCTGTCGATGGGCGTCTGCGGGCCACTGCGGCCCATTCACAACGTTATGCATTTTTCAGAGCTTGCTGAATACTCCCAAAAATGCACGCTGAGAAGTGCACCACCTATCCGCAGCGGGCAGCATGCCTTGGTTTTGCCCATCTTGGGGCATCGGCGCGGCACAAAAAGCCCCGCCGCGCGTAGCACGGCGGGGCCAGCAGCAAGTCAAAAGACCATACGCCTACGGGCGAA
Organism: Collinsella sp. TM06-3; assembly: GCF_003436395.1. Taxonomy (NCBI): domain Bacteria; kingdom Bacillati; phylum Actinomycetota; class Coriobacteriia; order Coriobacteriales; family Coriobacteriaceae; genus Collinsella; species Collinsella sp. TM06-3. The sequence goes on from NZ_QSPG01000003.1 coordinate 118,584, forward strand.
GGACCACCAAACTGGGCTAGGCAGCCGGGCAAATCTTCTTGAAGAGCTCGATGACGTCGTCGAGCGTCGCCTCGCGCGGGTTACCCGGGAAGCAAGCGTCGGCCATGGCGTCCTTGGCCAGGACCTCGATCTCGTCGGCCTTCATGGCCTCGCAGACGTGCGGGATGTTCACGTCGGCGGAGAGCTGCTTGACGGCGGCGATGGCGGCGTCGGCAGCCTCGTCGGTGCTCATGCCCGTGGTGTCAACGCCCATGGCGACGGCAACCTTGGCCAGGCGCTCGGCGCAGACCGGCTTGTTGAACTCCATGGCGATCGGCAGCAGCATGGCGCAAGCGACGCCGTGCGGGGTGTCGTAGTGAGCAGACAGGGTGTGAGCCATGGCGTGGTCGATGCCCAGGCCAACGTTGGAGAAGCCCATGCCGGCGACATACTGACCAAGAGCCATGCCCTCGCGGCCGGAGCCGGGCTGGCCGGACTTGGCCTCGGCAACGGAGTCGCGCAGGTTCTCGCTGATCAACTTAATGGCCTCAAAGTGGAACATGTCGGAGAGCTCCCAGGCGCCCTTGGTGGTGTAGCCCTCGATGGCGTGGGTCAGAGCGTCCATACCAGTGGAAGCGGTAAGGCCGGCGGGCATGGAAGCCATCATGTCGGGGTCGACGACGGCAACCTCGGGGGCGTCGTTGGTGTCGACGCACACGAACTTGCGGACCTTCTCGGGGTCGGTGATGACGTAGTTGATGGTCACCTCGGCGGCGGTACCGGCGGTCGTCGGCACGGCGATGGTGAACACGGCGTGGTTCTTGGTGGGAGCAACGCCCTCGAGGCTGCGGACGTCGGCGAACTCGGGGTTGTTGATGATGATGCCGATGGCCTTGGCGGTGTCCATGGAGGAGCCACCACCGATGGTCACGATAGCGTCAGCCTCGGCGGCCTTGAAGGCCTCGACGCCGTCCTTGACGTTCTGGATAGTGGGGTTGGGCTTGATCTCGGAGTAGAGGCTCCAAGCGATGCCGGCGGCGTCGAGCTCGTCGGTCACCTTAGCGGTAACGCCAAACTTAACCAGATCGGGGTCGGAGCAGACGAAGATCTTCTTGTAGCCGCGACGCTGGAGCTCACCGGGGATCTCCTTGATGGCGCCGGAACCATGATAAGAAATGGTATTGAGAACGAAACGATTAGCCATTGATAGCCTCCCATCGTGTGCGGGGCACCCATTACGCCCCGCGCTGCAAGTTCCATCCTAACGCTTTTGAAACAAAAAATGCATGAGAACGTCAAAAGTGTTAAAGCGTTTCAACATAATAACGGAGCCCCAGCCCTTCCCTCCCGACTGCAGCGAAGGCTAGATTATAGGAGCAATTGCCCAAAGAATACGACCAACTCAGTCTATAAATTGTTTCTGTTTTAGCAATATATGTTTGACAATACGTTTATAAAAGGATACTTTATAGTAATTAATATGCATGCAGCAAATAGTGTCATTCATTTTGTTAGAAATTGCCCATGCGGTTATTGCAGCTGCATGTACTGCAACGTACAGCGTAATTCTCCGCACGAAGCAGAAGACGGTTCCAATTCGATCGAGGCGATGACGCGTGATGGCTACTGGTCCTAAATCGAGCAAGACGGCTACAAACGAATATCGAATCTCAATTGAAGGTAACCCTTATCCGCATGCTCTGGCTCTCGTCAACCCAGCGGGAGACAACCTCAACATCAAAAGACATGGGTTCACGGGTCCACTAGGACAGCTATTGAGTCTTAAATACACCGTTTATGACGATGCAAATGAAAAGCTCTTTACTGTCGTCGACGGTGGTTTTAGTAACATGCCCAGGGTTGCGCTCATCATCGAACACAAGGAAGTTGCGGTGTTCGATTATGGCCTAAACAGACTTGAGATGAAGTGCGTAACGAACATACCGAATTACACAATAAAAGGTAACTTCCTATTTGGAGATTACGATATATTCAGTCAACGGGAAGTGAAGCTATCTTCAGTTAACGTCCTTCAATGTGATAAACAATCGTGCTTTAACATACAGGTTTTGGATAAAGCCGAATTAGCCGCCGCAATTGGAATACCCACAGCCATTGCCCTTCTGAGGGCTCGGATTGAAGAGCATCTCGAATAAATTGCAAAAAGCAGTTCGTAACAACATTCAGGAGCTAGATAGTTTTTTCCTGGCTCCTGAAGCTGTACTACATAGAGATGAAAATATATTGCGGCAAAGGGGCTGTCCCTTTGCCGCATTCGGTTACTTTCGACAGCCCTCTTTCCAAGCCTCGGCCGCAACCTTCCAGCGAAAACGCAAGTCGCGCTCGCGGTCGATGAACATGATGGCAAACGCGACAAACAGCAGCACGCTCGCCACGACGATGGCGTGCAGGCCCATGCGCTCAATACACCAGTTGCCCAACACGGCGCCAAACACAAAGGTAAAGATCACGCCAAAGTACAGCAGGCCGTTTTCCAAAAAGCCGCGCTTGTGGGTGATGATGTAGTCGTCCACGTTTTGCAAGGCATTACGGAGGTTGCCGATACACATGGTCGTGGCGATGCCGTGACCGTGGATCTTGCGGAAGCTCTCGACCTGCATGCCGCAGGCAAACGAGGTGAGGCAGTTGGCGAGCAGGTTGTAACCGCCGCCCGGGATAAAGCTCACGCCCAGCAAGATAACGGCTTCAAAAAACACCGTCACCTGGCGCCAGTGAATCACACTGCCAAACCGCTCGTGAACCAGGTCGGCAAGCATAATGCCCACAGCAAACGACACCACGGGGAAGAAGTAGCGCCCCGCCAGTGCCCAGTTGCCTTCCGAGATGCTCACGCCCACGAGCAGGATGTTGCCCGTCTGCGCGTTGGCGAAAACATGATCGCGCCCAATGTACGAATACACATCCATAAAGCCACCGGCGAGCGCCAAGATGATGCCCAGCTCAATAGACTCCGATATCTGTTTGGCACGCTGCATCGTCGTGCATCCTCCTTGTTGACGACTCTCTCGTGCGTTGGCGGAAACATAGCCGCCGTTCATACTGTAACCCATTGACAACATGGCATGCGCGCGAGACGGGCTCCCCAACGCGCGGATACACAGTCTGGAAACAAACGGCACCCGCATCGATACGCCGATCCGCCAACCCATGTACTCCACCAGTCTTTTTAGCCCCGTCCCAAAAAGACTGGTTACAATTACGTGCAGCATACAAACACCGGGAGGGATCGTGGCAAAAAAGCCTCAGCACGCTCAGAACAACCAGCGCAGTCAGCAGGGCAAACAGGGCCAGCAGCAAAAGCGCGGCGGTAAGGCGCAGGCCACGGTCGCCCGCACCAAGCATTCCCAAGCGACGCCCGCCCGCCCCTGGCGTCCGGGCCGCGATAAGTTCCTCCCCGTCAGTCGTGCCGACATGGATGCGCGCGGCTGGGACCAGTGCGACTTTGTCTACATCTGCGGTGACGCCTACGTGGACCATCCCAGCTTTGGCATGGCTATCATCAGCCGCGTCCTTGACGCGCACGGCTACAAGGTGGGTATCATCTGCCAGCCCGACTGGACCGATCCCGCCAGCATCACGGTGCTCGGCGAGCCTCGCCTGAGCTTTCTCGTCAGTGCCGGCAACATGGACTCCATGGTCAACCACTATTCGGTGACCAAGCACCGCCGCCACTCCGACGCCTACACCCCCGGCGGCGAAGAGGGGCACCGTCCCAACCGAGCCGTCACGGTCTATGGCAACCTCATCCGCCAGACGTTCAAGGACGCTCCCATCATCATCGGCGGCATCGAGGCGAGCCTGCGCCGTCTGGCCCACTACGACTACTGGCAGGACAAGCTCAAGCGCTCGGTACTGCTCGACTCGGGCGCCGACATCCTCATCTACGGCATGGGCGAGCACGCGATTGTCGAGATCGCCGACGCGCTCGACGCGGGACTGCCCGTCGACCAGATCACCTATATCAACGGCACCGTCTACCGCACGGGTTCGCTCGACGAGGTCTACGACTACGACCTGCTGCCCAGCTGGGACGACCTTACCGCCGACAAGCTCAACTACGCGCGCAGCTTTAACGTGCAGCAGCAGAATATGGACCCCATCACCGGTCATCGCCTGGTAGAGCCCTATCCCAACAGCGTCTATGTGGTGCAGAACCCGCCATCGGCGACGCTCACCACCGACGAGATGGACGATGTGGCCGAGCTTCCCTACGCCCGCGATTGGCATCCCGACTACGACGCGGCGGGCGGCGTACCGGCCTTTGCCGAAATCAAATTTTCCATTAGCTCCAACCGCGGCTGTTTTGGCGAGTGCTCGTTTTGCGCCCTCACCTTCCACCAGGGCCGCGTACTGCAGATGCGCAGCCACGACTCGATCATGCGCGAGGCCGAGCTGCTCACGCGCGATCCCGAGTTTAAGGGCTACATCAACGACGTGGGCGGACCGACGGCCAACTTTAGCCGCCCGGCCTGTGACAAGCAGCTCAAGCACGGCGTGTGCAAGAACAAGCGCTGCCTGTGGCCGAGCGTATGCAAAAACATGGTGGTCGACGAGAGCGGCTACACACAGTTGCTGCGCGACCTGCGCCAGCTGCCGGGCGTCAAAAAGGTCTTCGTCCGCAGCGGCATCCGTTTTGACTACACCATGGCAGATGCCTCGGACGAGTTTTTGCGCGAGCTGCTGGAACACCATGTCTCGGGCCAGCTGCGCGTAGCGCCCGAGCATGTGAGCGACGCGGTGCTCTCTGTGATGGGCAAGCCGAGCCGCGCCGTCTACGACGCGTTCTGCCGTAAATTTGAACGCTTGAACCGCGAATACGGACTCAAGCAGTACGTAGTGCCATACCTAATCTCGAGCCACCCCGGCTCGACCATGAAGGAAGCTGTGGACCTTGCCGAGGCCGTGCGCGACATGGGCTACATGCCCGAGCAGGTGCAGGACTTCTACCCCACCCCGTCCACCATGTCGACCTGCATGTACTACACCGGCGTGGACCCACGCACCATGCAGCCGATCTACGTGGCACGCGACCCGCACGAGAAGGCCATGCAACGCGCGCTCATCCAGTATCGCAAGCCCGAGAACTACAAGCTCGTGCGCGAGGCGCTGGAAAAAGCCGGGCGTCGTGACCTGATCGGCTACACCAAACACTGTCTAATCCGCCCCGTGCCGCCGCGCCCGGGTGAGACGCCTGCTGGCGGTGGGCATGGCACCGGCAAGAAAGGCGGCAAGCCGCACGGTGGCGCTGGCGGCAAGGGACCCAAAGGCAGCAAGGGGCACGGCGGCATGTCGCGTGCACAGAACACTGCCGGGCGCAACCGTGCAGCTCAGGGGCGTCAGGGCGCCAACGGAGGCGGGCGTCGCAACTAGGGCAGCGGCGCGCTCGCTGCGCCCATCCCACACGCGTGGCGCAGCGAGCGCATAGCCTCAACGAGGATGACGCCGGCGATAGCGACCGTGATTACCACGTCGAGCGGTGTGTTCACAAACCACAACAGACCCATCAGGTACGACCCGGCGTTAAAGGCAAAGTGCAGCAGGATCGTGTAGCGGAGCTTTCCGGTGGTCACGAGCACCCAGCCAAAGATGAGGCCGGCGGCACCCGCATAGCAGCCCTGTACCCAGTTCATGTGCATAAAACCGAAGATTGCCGCCTGCAGCACAATCGCCGCGGCGATACCCCACGTGCTTGGTGCCGCCCAGGGCACCATGGCGCCGTCCTGCGCGCTCGCACGACGCCTGCGCTTCCAAAGCGGGCGGCACTGCGGATTAAACGCTCGTAGCGAAAACTCAAAAACAATGCCGCGCACCAGCAACTCCTCGCAAAACGGAGCGCCGAGCACCGTGGTCAGGACGGCAAGAAGGTTGGTATCGCCCAAGCCTGTTTCCTCGACGAGCTCGCTATAGTCCGCCGCAACCTCGGGCAGCAGCGACAGCACGCCGTCGCATAGGTAGCTAATGACCACCTGCATGGATAGGCCGATCACGACAACGCATGCGACGCGCTTCCATGCAGCATTTGCTCCCCCGCCGAGCGGGCGTTCACCTTGCCGGCGCGCCATGAAGGAGCGGGGCCACAGATAGCGCCACCACAGCAGCGCCATCAAAAACGACGCCGTCTGAGCGGCGGCCTGAAACCATTGAATATCGAGATTGTCGATCGGGAAACCCGTCAGTGCCGACACGATGTCCAGCGCGGAGAACAAAACAATGCTCAGGGCAATATCGGCAGCGACGACACCAAAACAGGCAAGCGCCCAAACCAGCGCATTGAGCATGCCAACCTCCTCAAAACCCGGCACTTGGGGACAGTCATTGTTGATGAGAATCGGGCGCAGCGCCAAAAGCCCCGTTGGGCGAAATGTCGAACGGGAAGGTGCCGCAGCGATTGAACGCGGCGATAAACATGCGGATGGCGTTGGACGGCGTGGTGCCCACGAGCTGGGTTGCCGCCGCGAAGGCCGCCTTTTCCTCGGGCAAGACCTTCGCGACAACCGGGGTCATGTGTTCTGCCATGGCGCTTCCTTTTTGAAACGACGGTGGTGCGGATAGATGCGGGCCACGCGGCTGGGCGACGGGCTGTGAAGGCAACCCGATTGGCCCGCATCCGGAGTTTGTTTCTGCTGCGTTGGTATTACTTGGTATTCCTAAGTATTACCCCGCAGATAGAATAGCACACCCGACCCAATGGGGGCGGAGGAAAACGAATCATTTTGTTGCTGAGTAGGTATTTAGAGCGTGATGATGTCCGAGATATCGAGGGCCTGAGCGTCGGCGACATCGTGCGATGCAAGCAGCAGCATACGGCCGTCGAGCAAGTCGAGCACGACCTCGGCGCATGCGTCGCGCGCAGCGGTATCTAAACCGGTAAAGGGCTCGTCAAGAATCACCGCGCCGCCCGGGCACAGCAGGGCTCGAGCGATCTCGACGCGACGGCGCTGCCCGCCCGAAAGCTCGGCCACGCGAGTATGTACATCGACCCCCGGCACCAGCAGGCGCAACAGGGCCGCAGCACTCGAGGCGTCCACGCGTGCATCGGCGCACACTAGCACGTTATCCAGCGCCGCGGCGGACTCGACCAAGTGTGCATCCTGAAACACCATGGAGCACGGCGCGCACTCCCCCGCCGCAAGGGCAAGGAGCGTAGACTTGCCCGCACCCGAGGCGCCCATCACACAGATACGCCCAGACGCGGGCACGTTGAGCACCAGTCCGGCGAGCGCCGGCGCCCAGGGCGCGCGATCGCCCACGGCGAGCGCAAGCTCCGCCGCAGCGCCATCGCTCGCGGTCCCCGCGCGCCCGCGCAGTCCATCCCCATGCGCCCGCACGGCCGCTCCCCACGCCACGGGTCCCGAAACCCGCAGCAGCCACACCAGCACGCGCTCGCACGCCCACGAGGCGGCAACGACCAGCACGGTCCACGCCAGCAGATCAGCCGTCTCAATCAAAAGCTTTGCCTGATAGATGCGCTCGCCCACGGAACCCACCGCCATGCCGATAAGCTCGGCTGCCGCACCGGCCTTCCAGCTCATGCCGATGACCGCCTTCGCGCACGAAAGCACAAACGGCAGCACCTCACGCCAGGTATGGGCGCAAAACAGTCGCCAGCCCCGCACGCCATGCAGGCGGAACATCTGCTCCAGCGGCTTATCAACCTGCGTCAAACCCTCGACCAGCGAGAAATATACGCCCGGCAGCGCCATCAAAAAGACCGCCGCGATGCTCACACGTGCCGACCCCAACCAAATGAGCAGCAGGACCACCACGCAGGCAACCGGCGTCGCCTTTACAAACGACAGCGCCGGAGCCACCAGGCGCGCAAACGCACGCGAACGTGACGAAATCCCGGCAAGCACGCCACCACACACCGCGGCAAGCGCCAGCCCGCCTAGTATCCGCGCGCCCGAGCCCGCCAAAATCGCCCAGGTACCGCCATCGCACACCAGGCGCAGCAGCGCCAAGGCAACAGCGCCCGGCCCCGGCAAAATCAGCGGCTGCGCCACCAGCGCCGCCACCAGCATCCACACAGCAAGCCAAAAGGCGGCGACGGCACCCACTGCCGCCACCGCCTTCGCACGCTCAGTCATTTGTCGAGCAAACGCACGCACGGGCTACTCCATGTAGTAGAAATCGTCAGCCGGGAGCTTACCGCCCACGGCGCTCGCGTCCGCATCGGCCAGCACCTGTAGGTACCCACCGAGCGCCGCCTTCATATCTTTCCCCGTCTGACACACGAGCATGCACCCGGGAATCGCCTTTTCGGCAATCGTGGCATTATCCACGATGCCCGCATCGACCACGGCCTGAGCCCAGTCCGCCGGCGCCGCATTTACGGCCTCAACGCTCGCCGCATGGCAGCTCAAGAACTCCGCCACGGCCTCGGGATGCTCCTCGGCAAATGCACGGCGCACCACGGTCACGCCCGTCAGCAAACGGGAGCCCGTGTCACCCGCGAGCTCGTCCCACGCGTCGGTCAGGCTCACCGGTACCGACAGACTGCCCTCGCTCTTGGCGATGGCAGCGGTCTTGAATGGCTCCGGCAGCACGCCCACGGCGGACGGGTCGGCAAGCAGGGCCGACAGCACCTCGGTGGGCTCGCTCTTAAACTCGAGCGTCACTTGACCGGTCAGGCCCACGCGCTCCAGCAGGTAGTTCATGACGTACTCCGGCGTGGTGCCCTTGCCCGTCATGTAGACGGTACGACCCGCCAGATCGCCAAACGAGGCCACGCCTGCGTCGCCCGTCACAACGTTCAGCACGCCCAGCGTGTTGATGTCGATGACCTGCACCGCACCCTCGGTCTTGTTGTAGAGCACGCTCGCCAAGTTGGCCGGCACCAGGGCAATGTCGATATCGCCCTGAATGACCTTGGGCACAATCTCGTCGGCCGCGGCGCTGATCGCAAAGTCGAACTCATTGTCCGTCTCGCCATCGGCAGCCTGGTCCATAAACTGCACCAGACCGATCGACGTCGGTCCCTTGAGCGAGGCAACGCGCACCTCGACCGACTCAGCGGCAGCGCCACTCGCCGCAGACCCAGCAGCCGAACCCGCAGAAGACCTCGCCCCCGCAGCTCCGCCGCCACAGCCAACCAGCGCAAGCGACAACGCGCCCGCGGCAAGCGCCGAGGCAAATCCCCGGCGCGACATTTCAAAATCAAACGCGCGCATCGCTAGCACGTCCCCTCGTTAGGCATCGTCCATGCGTGATGGTCGGTATGCAGCAATCCCTCGGCCAGCGGCGACAGCGGCGCACCCAAGAACTCGCGATAGCACGCCTGGACATCGGGATTCTCGTGCGAGAAGCGAATCTTGGCGTTCGCATCGAGGCCCCACAGTACCTGGCCGCGCTCGGCTGCCAGCTCACAGCCGTCATGGATGGGCTGACCGCCGCCACCGACGCAGCCGCCCGGGCATGCCATAACCTCAACGAAGTCATAACTCACGCGGCCGTCGCGAATCGCGTCGAGCAGACGGGCAGCGTTTCCCAGCCCGTGTGCCACGGCGACGCGCACCTTGGTGCCATCGATATCGGCCACGGCCTCCTTCCAGCCATCGAGTCCGCGCACGTCGGTAAAGAAATCGGCATCCGGGTTCTTGCCCGTCACCAGGTAATATGCCGAGCGCACGGCGGCCTCCATCACGCCGCCCGTGGCGCCAAAAATCACGCCCGCGCCCGTGCCAAAGCCCAGCGGCGTATCGAGCGGCTCCTCGACCAGCGTGTCGACGCTCACGTGGCTCGCGCGGATCATGCGCACCATCTCGCGCACCGTCAGCGCAACGTCCACGTCGGGCGCGCCGCCCTCGCCCATCATGCTCGGCAGCGCACACTCGGCCTTCTTGGCCGTGCACGGCATCACGGACACCACGAACAGACGCTCGGGCTCCACGCCCAGCACCTTGGCGTAGTAGGTCTTGGCAATAGCGCCGAACATCTGCTGCGGCGACTTTGACGTGGACAGGCTGTCGACAAACTCCGGGTAGCGCGCCTTTACAAAGCGCACCCAGCCCGGGCAGCAGCTCGTAAACATGGGCCAGCCGCGGCTGTTACTCTCGCCCTTGGCGGCGGCGCCCAGGCGCTCGATCAGCTCGGAGCCCTCCTCCATAATGGTGAGATCGGCCGAGAAATCGGTGTCGAACACGTACTCAAAGCCCACGCGGCGCAGCGCGCAGGCCAGGCGCTCAACGGTGGCATCCTCGCGCGGAATACCGAGCTCCTCACCCCAGGCGGTGCGCACGGCCGGCGCTATCTGCACCAGCACGATCTTATCGGGATCGGCGAGAGCATCAAACACGGTCTCGGTGTCGTCGCGCTCGCGCAGCGCGCCCGTCGGGCAATGCGTGATGCACTGACCGCATGCGACACAATCAGTCTTGCCGATGGGCGCGCGCCCGCGGGTACCCACGGCGGTGTGCGTGGCTCGGCTGGTCAGGTCCCAAATCCCTAGGCCTTGCACGTTCTCGCACACCTTGATGCAGCGCATGCATTTAATGCACTTGTCGTTTTCGCGGATGATGGGGAAATCGAAGTCCCAGCCCTCGCCCGCCAAATGCCTTTGATACGGCAGATAGAAAATGCCCAGGTCGTTGGCGATGGTCTGCAGGTTGCAGTTACCGCTGCGCACGCAGCTCGTACAGCGCGAGTCGTGCTGGGACAGCAGCAGCTGCACGTTGGTGCGACGCGCCTCGCGGGCCTTGGGGCTGTTGGTGTGGACCACCATGCCGTCGAGTACGTAGTTGTTGCAGGCGGCAACCAGCTGGTCGCAGCCCTCAACCTCGACCACGCACACACGGCAGCCGCCGATCTCGTTCAGATCGCGCAGATAGCACAGGGTGGGAATCTGGATGCCGACGGACTTGGCCGCATCCAGGATCGTGGTGTGCTCGGGCACCACGACCTCGCAGTTATCGATCGTGAGCTTGACCATGTTGAGTGCTCCGCTTTCGGTGTTGTCGCTGACAGTGGTTTTGTTGGGCTCTACCATTCCAGGTTCCTCCCTCCGCGGAACGCGCCAAAGCCAAAGTGGTCGCAACGCAGGCAGCGGCTTGCCTCCTGGCGTGCCTCTTCCTCGGTAAGGCCCTGCTCGACCAGATTCCAATCGCGGATGCGCTCGCCGGCCTCGCGCTCGCCCAGCTCGCAGCGGCCGCACTCGTGCTTGCCCTTAAACTGCACGGTCGGCAGCTCAACGTCGAGCTTGATCTTGTGGTCGAAGCCCAGGTAGCGGTCGATATTTGCCGAAGCAACGCGGCCGGCGTTGATGGCCCGGATGACGGTGGCGGGACCGGTCTGGCAGTCGCCGCCGCTAAAGAGGCCGTCGAAGTTGGGCACGGCGCCATCCGAATCGGTGACGACGCGACCCCACTTGCAGACGATGCCCATGTCCTCAAACGGCTTGGAATCGATGTCCTGGCCAATGGCCACGAACACGCGCTCGCAGGGAATGACGCGCTCGGGCGTCGCGGCGGCACGCGGGGCCGGACGACCGCGACGGGGCTCGCCGATAATCTGCGGCTGCACGCGCAGGCCGCTCACGCGACCGTCCTCGCCCGTCTCGATGGCGAGCGGCGCCGTCAGCTCCAGAACCTCGCAGCCCTCGGCCTGGGCACCGGCAATCTCGGCGTCCTGAGCCGTCATATCGCAGATGCGGCGGCGGTAGACAATGCTCACCTTTTCGGCACCGCAGCGCACGGCAGAGCGCGCCACGTCCATGGCCACGTTGCCGCCGCCGATGACGCACACGCGCTGGCCGCTCAGGTCGGGCAGCTCGTCGTCACCGATGGCGCGCAGCATCTTGACGGCCGACTCCACGCCGGGCGCCTCTTCGCCCGGAAGGCCGAGCTTCTTATCGCTGTGGGCGCCAATGGCCAGGTAGACGGCATCGAACTCGTCGCGCAGGCGGGCAAGCTCCTCGCCGTTGACGGAGTGATCGAGCTCAACGTCGATGCCGGCGCTCAAAATCCAGTCGATCTCGGCCTGCAGGCGCTCGCGCGGCAGACGATAGCTGGGGATGCCATAGCGCAGCATGCCGCCCAGGTGGTGGCGCTGCTCAAAGATGGTCACCTTATGGCCCATCACGGCCAGGTAGTAGGCGCAGGAAAGGCCGGCCGGGCCGCCGCCGATCACGGCGACGCGCTTGCCGGTGTTGTCCACTACATGCGGCTTGTGGTCGTTGAGCTCACCGTGCTCGACGGCAAAACGCTTGAGGGCGAGGATGTTCATGGGGTCGTCGACCATGCCACGGCGGCAGTGCATCTCGCAGGGATGCTCGCACACCAGGCCGCAGACGAGCGGCAGCGGATTGTTCTTGCGGATGACCTTGACGGCGTCGGCATAGCGGCCGGCCTCGACCAGCGAAATGTACCCGGGAATGTCGACGTGCGCCGGGCAGCCCGAAACGCACGGGACGCGGGCCTCGCGGTCAAAGCCGCAGGAGCGCTCGCGGATGTGATGCTCAAAATCGTCGCGGAAGCCGCGAATGGCCGTGAGTGCCATGGCGCCAGCTTCGTAGCCGATGGCGCAATCGCTCGAAAGATAGATGGTGCGGGCGGTGCGCTCAATCAAGTTGAGCGTGGACTCATCGGCGCGCCCTTCGAGCACATCGGCGAGCAGGTCGCTCAGCGCGCTCAGGCCCACGCGGCAGGGCGTGCACTTGCCGCAGCTCTGGGTGGAGCACAGATTGACGAGCGCTGCCGTAAACTCAACGGGGCACGGGGCGAGCGAACTCACCGCCAGACGACGTCCGAGCGCATCGTGCAGGTCGTCCATGACGGCCTGAGCGTGGCTGCGTTCCATTACGTGCAGTCGAGCCATAAGATCCCCTCTCACATGGCAGCCCGGAGGCGAGGCCGGGCGAAGTTGCTACACGCACAACACTGACCTAAAAAGTTGCTAGGTCTCCACGCAGTTCGGCAGGCGGTATGAAATGTCACCCTCGGCGGTGAAATAGAACATTACCGCAGATAAATGCCATATTTGGTAAAACGCGTTACCAAATGACAATGCCCCGCCCACGCAATCACGTGGACGGGGCATTGCTCCAGGTATGCGGCCAGCGACCCTGTTGCTTTTACTTAAGCTCGGGCCAGTAACCCTTGTTGGCCTCGATCATGTCGTCGAGAACCTCCTTGGCGACCTTCATCGAAGGCACGGTCTTGTTGAGCGTAAAGGCCTTGAGCGCCTTCTCGTAAGAACCCTCGATCGTAGCCTCGACCACGAGCTTCTCGGAGTTCAGCTGCTGCATCATGAGGCCCTGCTGGAACAGAGGAATGTTGTCGCGGCTGATGACCTCGGGGCCATTCTTGCCAATGTAGGCAGGCAGCTCGACCATAGCGTCGTAGGGCATGTTGGGGATAGCGCCCTTGTTCTCGCAAATGACCAGGAAGCGCTGCTTGGTGTCGTTCTTCAGAGCGATAGCCAAATCGGCAATCCAGTCGCCGTGGCTGCCCGCATAGAACGTGCTCTCGTCGATCTCGCCCGTCTTCTCGTAGTGGTCGATGCCGTCGAAGAGGTTCTTCTCACGCGTCTCCTCAACCTCGTTAGCACGGGTGCGCTCGGGGTTGGAATGCTCGACGAACTCCTTCTGCTGCAGGTAGTAGTTCAGATACGTGTTGGGCAGGTACTCCGGGAAGCACTCCATGATCTCGTACTCGCCCTTCCAGACGTAGTACCAGCTGCCCTTGGTGTGGCGGTTCTGCTCGGGGTGCTCGTCAGTGGCCTCCTCGGGCTTCTTTGCCATGAGCGAGCCCATGCCCTTGAGGTAGGAGTCGGGCAGCAGAATCTCATGCTCCTTGATGTACTCGCGCAGCTGCGGGAGCACCTCCTCGCCCTTGTGGCGGATCGAGGTGAACCAACCAAAGTGGTTGAGGCCAAAGTAATCGTACTCGACATCCTTCTTGTCGATATCGAGTGCGGCGCAAACCACGTCGATGATCGCGATCGGCATGTCGCAGATGTTGATGATGCGAGCGTTGGGACGCAGCACGCGGCAGCCCTCGGACACGATGGCAGCAGGGTTGGAGTAGTTGAGAATCCAGTAGTCCTTCTTAGCGTACTTCTCAACGTCATCGATCAGCTCGACCATGGGGAAGATGGTGCGCATGCCGTAGGCAAGGCCGCCGCAGCCGCAGGTCTCCTGGCCCACGCAGCCGTGACGCAGCGGAATCTTCTCGTCCTGCTCGCGCATGGCATAGCCGCCCACGCGCATCTGGGCAAACACGAAGCTCGCGTCCGTAAAGGCAGTCTCCTTGTCGGTGGTCACCGTGAGCTTGATGTCCAGGCCGAGGTCCTCGTGCAAAATCCAGTCCACGAGCACGCCGATCTTGCGCTGGCGCTCCTCGTTGATGTCGTACAGACGAATCTCGTCAACGTCGAGCTCGTCCTTGCGCAGGGCGATGGATTTGACGATGCCGGGGGTAAAGGTGGATCCGCCACCACACAGAGTAATGATCATTGTTTACTGCTCCTTCTCAATTGCGTTTTCGACCTTGTCACGCATCTCGGCGACCTTCATGCCAAAGATGATCTGGATATTATTGCCGTTGCGGTTGATGCCGCTGTTGGGCACGTGGTTGATGAGGTCCTCATTGATGAGGTCCGGGTTCTTAACGTTCACGCGGAGACGCGTAAAGCAGTTCTCGAGCTCCTCGATGTTGTCCTTGCCACCAAGACCTGCGACCAGGTCGGCGATGCCTGCATCGACGCCCTCTGCGGGAGCCGCGGCAACAGCGCCCTGCTTCACCGCGACAGACGCGGCGGCCTCGCCCTCGGCAACGGACTCGGCGAGCTCGGACTCTTCCTCGCGACCAGGCGTGTGGAGGTTGAGCTTCTTAATAAGGAAGGTGAAGAGGAAGAAGTACAGAGCGGCGTTGACGACTCCAAGCACGAGCATCATCGGCCAGTTGGTCTTATCGACACCAAGGACCAGGTTGGAAACCACGATGTTGATGATGCCGCCTGCAGTCGAAGCGGGCACGGAGAGGACCTTGAGCAGGACCAGGAAGATACCGGAAAGAACCGAGTGAACAACAAAGAGCACGGGAGCGGCAAAGACAAAGAGGAAGTCCATGGGCTCGGTGACACAGGAGAGCACGGCGGTGATGATCAGCGGGATGATAACGGCCTTGGTCTTATCCTTGTTCCCCTTGTAAGCGGTGAAGATAAAGGCGAGACCGATACCGATGTAGGGCCACAGGTTGTTGAAGGTGTAGCTGTTGAAGTAGGTGCTATCGGAGAAGGGCTGGCCCGTCATTGCCATCTCGGCGACACGGATGGGATAGGCGCCGGCGATAACCTGATCACCCAGCGTCAGGGTGCCACCCACATCGGAGAACTGGAACGGAGTGTAGATGAGGTGGTGCAGACCGGTGGGAACGAGCAGCTTGTTGAGCATGCCGTAGATAAACAGACCGATGTTGCCCGACTCCTTAATGATGCCGGCAACGGAGGAGATGGCGCCCTGAACCGGAGGCCAAACGATGCAGAAGCCAGCGCCCATGATCCAGGAGATGATGATCATGATCAGGAACGGGAAGCGAACGCCCGAGAACATCGAAAGGGCAATGGGGAACTGCTTGTTCGAGTACTTGTTGAACACGGCACCGGTGATGCAACCAAGAATGATGCCGCCAAACACGCCGGTATCGAGCACCTGAATGCCCATAACGGTGCTCTGGCCGGTTCCGGTAAGACCGAGCATGCCGCTCGCTTCGGCAAGAGAGCCGGTGGCGTTGAGCACGATGTTGTTAGCCTGCAGGAACAGGAAGAACGACATCAGGGCAATCAGCGAAGCATGGCCCTTGTTCTTCTTTGCCATGGCGCCGGCGATGCCCACGCAGAACAGAATCGAGAGGTTGTTGATGATAAACATCAGCGACTGATAGACAACGGCGCCCACAAGCTGGAACGGACCGGAGCCCAGTACGGGGATCAAGGCGCAAATGGTCTTGTTGGTCAGAATGATGCCCACGATGAGCAGAATGCCGGCAACCGAGAGATACATCATCGGCTGAACGATCGACTTCGCGAACACCTCCAACGGCGCTTTGAAATTGAACTTCTTTTTTGCGGTCATAGCGGTACTCCCCTTCCTTTTCCGCAAATTAAGACAGATGTGCCCTGGACAAGACCGTGAGCCTTGCCTTATATCAATCGATGTATGGGCACGTTATGCCTAGAGACCAGGTTCTCCAAGCAGGTTAACAATGTGATATGCGAGATAACTCTTCTCGGCATCGGTAACGACAACGTTATAGGTAGACGACAAGTGGGCGGCTATGGCGTCCGCGCACGAGAACGCGCACGGATACTTAGTTTCATCGATTCGGAACAGTGCATCGTCATTGATCTGCCCGGCCGCGGGGTCAAGCGCCCGCTGTGCGAAAAACTGCAGGTGGCGGACGAAACGCTCATAGGGCAGCGAGGTGTCATCGAGGGTCGTAGCATAGCGCTCGGAAACAATTGCGAGCACGTCGCGAACAAGCTGGACCGAAATGATGAGGCGGTCGGAGCGTTGCGGCATAGTGGCGTTGACGATATGCAGCGTAATAAAACCCTGCTCTTCTTCGCTCATCTGGATGCCCATATACTCCTTGACAATCTGCAGCGCACGACCAGCGAGCGCATACTCCTTGCGATAGAACTGCTGGATCTCGAGCAGCAACGGATTCTCGCAGGAGACGCCCTTGCGCTCGCGCTCCAAAGCAAGGCTGATATGGTCTGCGAGAGCAATGAGAATCTTGTCGTTGATGTCGACATTGAGCTCTCGACGAAGCATCTGAACAATGTCCTCGGAAATCACGAGGTTGACGGTGGGAATGGACTCCAAAAGATGTGCCAAGCGGTCAATCGTACGCGAATCCTGAGAAGTGCCCTCCTGCAGCGCATAGGTCTTTTCGACCGATGCTTCATCGATAGCGTCGCCGGCATGACGGCCAAAGCAGAGGCCTCGACCGATGACAATAAGCTCGGAGCCATCGTCCGAAGTGACCATTGCGACGTTATTGTTGAAAACTCGCTTGATAACCACGGTACCCACCACAAGAATTTACTCGGAAAGCCAGACGACAGGCTCTTTAACAGCAACAGGGCCGGAAGCATGCTCACGAAGAGTCGAGTTCTCCGAACGCTCGCATACAATAACGAAGACCGTGGGATCGAAGCCGGCGGCGCGGACCGCGTCAAAATCGACCTCAACGAGGGGCTGGCCCGCGTCGACATGGTCACCCTGGGCAACAAGCGCATGGAAGCCCTTGCCCTCAAGTTTAACAGTGTCGATTCCGATATGCAGCATCACCTGAGCAGAGCTGTCGTCGGACATGATGCCCAGTGCATGCTCGGTCGGGAACAGCGCCGCGACGGTACCGGAAACAGGAGCGCACACCGTTCCCTCTTGGGGAACCACGGCAACGCCATCGCCCACGGCACGGCTGCTAAAAGCGGGGTCATTGGTATTTTCTAGATGAACAAGCTCGCCGGAAACAGGAGCGAGGATTTCGAACTCGGAAGTTGCAGTCTTCTGCTCATCCGAACCGCCCATCAGGCGAGAAAAGAAACCCATGGTGGCATGTCCCTTCATAAATATAGCCCAACCAAAATCAAGCGAATGCGTCCATAGAGACACATCCGTTCAAAGACTTTGGTTAGGCCCACGTCCGAGGGACTCGGTAACCTTCCGCATTTCTTTTTACGGGAGCTATTGTAGACAAGCCCAAAGCCAGAACAATCATTATGACCGGCGAACGGTATTTTTTCTTCGATAAACGGTATTTAAGCGACACTTAGGGACACTCCTTGTTTGGTGCATGGGGGACAGGTTACTTTGCACCAATCATGAGTTGCGGTGAAATAGGGACTGAAAAGCCGCTCAAAAGGCCAAAACAGTCCGTATTCCACCGCAACTTCAAGACGTTGGTGCAGATTAACCTGACCTCTTTGCACCAAAAAGGGCCCCGAGCATAGTCTGCTCGGGGCCCAAACTCATCTCGCCTTATCGCGCGATGCGTATGTTATTTGCGCTTGCCGCCGCCGTCGCCGGGACGACGGGAGCTGCCGCCGCGCTTGCCGCCACGATTGTTACCATAGCTGCCACGGTTATCGCGACCGCCGGCGCGGCCGCCACGAGAGCCGGACTGGTTGCCGCCGCGACCACCACGATAGCCGCCACGGCGCTCCTCGCGGGTGTCGTCGTAGTTGCGCCAATCATCGCGACGATCGCGGCTGGCACGCGGGTCGCGACGATCGCGCGACTCATTCGAACGACCGGCGCCGCTGCGGCCACCGTTGCCACGAGCGCCCTCGCGACGCTCACCACCGCGGCCTCCGTCGCGGCCGCCGCGCTCTTCAAAGCGCTTGCCGCCACGGGACTCACCGCTGCGGGTGCCACGCTCACCGCGACCCTCGCCGCCGCGACGCTCGTCTCGGCCGCCGCGACCGTCATCGCGACCGGAACGACGACGGTCGCCCGAGCCGCGCTTGCCGCCACGCGAGCCACGGCCCTCGTCCTCGCGCTCAACACGGCGACGACCGCCGCGGTCCTCGTCCTCTCGGCGACGGCGGTGCGCCTCGCCCTGGAACTGCTTGGCACGGCGCTCGGCACGGTTGCCTCGCGGGACCTGCTCGACGGCACCAGCACCGCCGCGCTCCTCGGCAGCCACCTCGCGGGCAACGCTCTCCACGGCCTCGTCCACGCGAGCCTGAACGCCCTCGCGCACGCGGGTCTTGCCGCCGCGCTTGGGACGGCTCGGGCGCTCGCCGTCGCCACGACGCTCGTCGCGACCGCGGTTGGAACGACCAGCCACGTCGCCGTAATCGTCGCCGTTACGCTTGCCGTCGCGACGCGCCTGCTCAAGCTTCTTCTTGCTCTTGGACTTGCCGCGCTTGGTCTTCTTCTTCACCTTAAAGGCGGCAGGATCGCGCTCGGGATCGACGGCGGGCGGGTTGGGACCCACATGCAGGTCGCCGGCTTCGTAGATGTCGGCCGTCTTGTCCATGAGCTTCTCAATCTCGTAGAACTCGTCGACGTCCTGCTCGGTCACAAACGTAATGGCCCAGCCCAGCTCGCCGGCGCGGCCCGTACGGCCAATGCGGTGGATATAGTCGGTCGGCTCGGCCGGCACGTCGAAGTTCACGACGTAGCGCACGTCGCTAATGTCGATGCCGCGGGCGAGAACATCGGTTGCCACCAGCACGTCGACGGTGCCGTCGCGGAAGGCAGAAAGCGCGCGCTCGCGCTGGGCCTGGCTGCGGTTGCCGTGAATCGCGGCGGCCTTGATGCCTTTGCGCTCAAGGCGACGGCAGCAGCTGTCGGCGCGGTGCTTGGTGCGCATAAAGACGATGGTGCGCTCCGGGCCCTCCTTTTTGAGGAACTCAGGCAGCAGGTTGTTCTTTGCCTCGATGGACACCGGGAACACAAACTGGTCGACGGTGTCGGCGGTCGACGTGGCCGGCGCGATCTCCACGCGGGCCGGGTCGCTCACCAGGTCGGTGATCTCGCCCACGGCCTCCTCGTCGAGGGTCGCCGAGAACAGCAGCGTCTGGCGCTCGGCCGGCGTCTCGCGCACAATGCGGCGGACGGCGGGCAAAAAGCCCATGTCGAGCATGCGATCGGCCTCGTCGAGCACCAGCACCTTGACCTCGTTCAGATGGCAGGCTCCCTGCTCGATCAAGTCGACCAGACGGCCTGGCGTTGCGACCAGGATGTCGCAGCCGTACTTGAGGGCAGCGGTCTGCGGCTTGTAGCTCACGCCACCCACGACGGTCACGGCAACGTGGCCGGTGACGTCGGCGATCTTGCTCGCAACCTCGTCGATCTGCTGGGCAAGCTCGCGCGTGGGAGTGATGACGAGCATCACGGGACCGCGGCCGTTGCCCTCGGGCTTCTTGGCGCCGCGACGACGGTTGCGGCCGCCGCGCTCGCGCACGGGTTTGGGAGGAGCGATGTGCTCCAGGTTGTTCATGGTCGGCAGCAAAAAGGCAGCCGTCTTGCCGGTGCCGGTCTGAGCGGCGGCAAGCAGGTCGCGGCCTTCGAGCACCACAGGAATCGAACCGGCCTGCACGGGCGTCGGCGCCGTGTAGCCCAGGTTCTCGATAGCACGAAGCATCTCGTCGGAAAGGCCCAGCTCGTCAAAGGCGGGCAGGCTCTCGGTAGCGGACTCGACGGCCTGGGCAGCATTGGCCTCATCGGCAGCATCGAAGGCAGCCTGGGTCATGGCCTCGCGGGTCTCGTCCAGAATCTCGGCGTCGGTGACGTCGGATACAGAATTACGCATATGTTGTTGTTCCTTATCTGCACGCGCAATGGGCACGGCATGCGGCCGCGCGGGCGTGCTTGGTAGTGCGCTAATACATACAAAAACGGGTGCGCACAGAGAGGACGTTGCTCAGCACGCTGGCGATCGCTTTGGCAGCCCTATCACGCGCCGTCCAGACGCAGCAGCACTAAACGATGGAGCAGATTCGCCGCCGGTTAGTATACCCGTGCTTCACATGCCCCCACGTAAACCACAGATGACGGAGCGGACGAGGCGGGCCTGGGCCGATTGTCTCAATCTGTAACAGTTACGAGACAAAACCGGGTCTACACGTTACAGATTGAGACGAACTCAAACATCGCAAAACATAATCTCGATCTGTAACAGTTAGAGGTCATTTTCCCCGCTAGATGTTACAGATCGAGATGTTTGACATGAGCTGCCAACGATTGAGCAGCCACCCGCATCTGTAGCGAAATGTCATACATTTTCATCCCCACTGGACACCCCCAGGGGGTATGGGTATATAGTATCGGCAGGTTAACAATTCCAACACCGAACTGCAGAAAGGAGAAACCATGGCTCAAGATAAGTTCGACGTGGGCGGCATGACATGCGCCGCCTGTCAGGCGCATGTGGATCGCGCCGTGAGCAAACTCGACGGCGTCCAAAGCGTCGCGGTCAACCTGCTCGCCGGTTCCATGATGGTCGACTACGACCCCGCGCAGGTCACCTCCGACGACATCTGCACCGCTGTCGACCGCGCGGGCTACTCGGCCTCGCCCATCAGCACGGGCACCGACGCTGTCCAAAGCGGAAGTGCGCAAGCCAGGTCCGGCGCCGCGCATATGGAGTCGCCGACCAAAAAGTTGGAGGCCGCCGCCTCTGCCATGCGCACCCGCCTCATCGTCTCGATCATCTTCCTCATCCCGCTGTTCTACATAGGCATGGGGCACATGCTCGGTTGGCCACTGCCCGGCGTCTTCACCGACCATGCCCACAGCATGACGCTCGCCCTCACCGAGCTCGTCCTGCTCATCCCCATCGTCTATGTCAACGACGCGTACTTTATCAATGGGTTTAAATCGCTCGCGCACGGCGCGCCTATCATGGACGCCCTCATCGCCGTGGGCGCCACCGCGTCCATCGCCTGGTCGCTCTACGCCATGTTCATCATGGCCGACCAGCTAGCCGCAGGTCAGGTGCACGAGGCCATGATGACGAGCATGGACAACCTATATTTTGAGAGCGCCGGCACCATCCTGTCGCTCGTCACCGTGGGCAAATACCTCGAGACGCGCAGCAAGTCCAAAACCGGCGGCGCTATCGAGGCGCTCATCGACTTAGCACCCAAGACCGCGACCGTCGTGGCCGAGGACGGTATCGAGGCCACCGTCGACGTCGATGCCATTCTGCCCGGCCAGGTGCTGCGTGTGCGCCCCGGCGAGTCCATCCCCGTTGACGGCGTGGTGCTCGATGGCAGCTCGGCCGTGGACGAAAGCGCGCTCACCGGCGAATCCATTCCCGTGGAGAAGACCGCCGGCGACACTGTCAATGCGGCCACGGTCAACCGCACCGGCTCGTTTACCTTCCGCGCCACGCGTGTGGGTGCCGAGACATCGCTCGCCAAGATTATCCAGCTCGTCGAGGACGCCAACGCCACCAAGGCGCCCATCGCCCGCATGGCCGACAAGGTCGCCGGCGTGTTCGTGCCCGTGGTGTTTGTAATCTCTGCCGTAGCTTTTGTGGCGTGGATGGTGCTGACCGGAAGCGTCAACGAAGCGCTTACCTCCGCCGTCGCCGTGCTGGTGATCAGTTGTCCGTGCGCGCTCGGCCTGGCCACGCCCGTCGCTATTATGGTGGGCACCGGCAAGGGCGCCGAGATGGGCATTCTGTTTAAGAGCGCTGAGGCGCTGGAGAACCTGCGCAGCGTGGGCACCGTGGTGCTCGATAAGACGGGCACGGTCACCCGCGGCAAGCCGGCCGTGACCGACATTGTGGTTGTCGCGCGCGCCGACGGCTCGCCCGCTATGAGTGAAAAGGCGTTACTGAAGCTCGCTGCCGCGCTGGAGCGCTCGAGCGAGCACCCGCTGGCCGAGGCGATCATGGCCGAGTGCGAGGCACGCGGAATTGTCGCGCGCATGGTCGAGGACTTTGCCGCCGTGCCCGGTCGTGGCGTAACGGCGCGCGAGGGGCAGAATGTCATCGCAGCCGGCAACGTGCGCCTGATGGACGAGTTGGGCGTTACCGTGCCCGCGGGTCTTGCCGAGCAATTTGCCGCCGAAGGCAAGACGCCGCTGTTCTTTGCCAAGAACGGCGAGCTTGTCGGCACCATCGCCGTGGCTGACGAGGTCAAAGAGACGAGCGCCGAGGCCATCGCTGCGCTCCGCAAGCTCGGCGTCGACGTGCGCATGCTCACCGGCGACAACCGCGTGACGGCCGAGGCCATCGCCCGCCGCGTGGGGCTGAGCAGCGAGCAGGTCATCGCCGACGTCCTCCCCGCCGACAAGGAGCGCCACGTGCGCGGGCTGCAGGATGCGGGCAGCAAGGTCGCCATGGTGGGCGACGGCATCAACGACTCCCCCGCCCTGGCGCGCGCCGACGTGGGCCTTGCGATCGGCACCGGCGCCGACATCGCCAAGGAGGGCGCCGACGTGGTGCTCATGCGCAGCGATCTCATGGACGTCGCCCGTGCCATCGAGCTGTCACGTGCCACAATCCGCAACATCAAGCAGGACCTGTTCTGGGCGCTGTTCTACAACGGCATCGGCATTCCGCTGGCGGCGGGCGTGTTCTTCCCCCTCACCGGTTGGCAGCTCTCGCCGATGTTCGGCGCCGCGGCCATGAGCCTGTCGAGCGTGTGCGTCGTAAGCAATGCTCTGCGCCTGAAATCCTTTAAGCCTAAAGTGGCAAAATAAGCTCACCATTAAGTCCATTTAGAACGGGTTTTCCAGGTGCCCGAGATTGACCTGAAAGAGGAGCGACGCGTACTTTGGTACGCGAGCGACGGCTTGAAGGTCAAGGTCGGGTGCCTGGGAAAGCCGACGCAACAGAGAGGAATACCCATGCGTTACACAATCAAGACTTCCGGCCTCATGTGCGGCCACTGCGACGCCACCGTCGGGACCGCGCTGCTCAACGTGGCCGGCGTGACCGATGCCGACGCCGATCACGAGACCCAGACCGTCCAGGTGGAGTGCGCCGACACCGTGACCGCCGAGCAGCTCGCTGCCGCCGTCGAGGCCGCGGGCGAGAAGTTCCATGCCCTTTCGGTGACCGCAGCCTAGCGCCGTCGGTAGCATCCGCCCCTATCGATCAGAAACGAGGACCCGCCATGATGGCAGACCATAAATCGGTGACCCGCATGCTCAAGACGGCACGCGGTCAGATCGACGGCATCTTGCGGATGGTCGAGGAGGACCGTTATTGCGTCGACATCTCCACGCAGCTCATGGCCACGCAGGCACTCATCGCGCGCATTAACGCCGATGTGCTCAAGGCGCATATCGAGGGCTGCGTGACTTCGGCAATCGAATCGGGCGACGAAGACCTCAAAGCCGCCAAGCTCGCCGAGATCGAACGCGTCGTCGACAAGCTCTCCAAGTAATTGGGGCATTGGGGACAGACTGCTTTGCACCATCTTGGTGTATCGGGGATAGGTACGTTTGCACCACCTTGGTGCAGATTAACCTGTCCCCCTTGCTCTAAATCGGGTATAAAGGCGAGCAGCATATCGAACGAAAGGCAATTTGCATGAATGACTTTATGAAGGGTCGCAATGGTGCCGATGAACTCACCATCGTGATGGGTTTTGCCGGCATCGTCATCGCGATGATCGGATCGATAGCCCGCATCCAGTGGCTCAGCTGGATCGCCATCGCCGTGATCGTGATTGGCGTGCTGCGCGGCCTGTCCAAAAACATCGATGCGCGTCGCAAGGAAAACGCTGCCTTTGTCACCGCGACCGCGAACGTCCCCGGCTTGGGCAAGTTTGTCGCCAGCTTGGGCGGCGGCGCTGCGGCGGCCGGCACCTCGCGCGCGGCTGGAACGAGCAAGGAAGACTTTGAGCGCGCCAAGCGCACGGCCAAGAAGATGTGGAAGGGTCGCAAGACCACGGCATACCTCAAGTGCCCCAACTGCGGCCAGATGCTCTCCGTCCCCAAGGGCAAGGGCAAGATCCGCGTCACCTGCCCCAAGTGCCACGCTAAGATGGAAACCCGCTCCTAGCGCCCGCACGCGGGACAAATTAATCAGGTTTGTTTGTCCCAAATCTTAAGTATTTGTTCGATAAAAAAGCCGAGGCCTCGTGTTGAGACCTCGGCTTTTTACATGCGGCAACGGAGCTACACCTTTGTCACACCTATGCCACACCGTCGCGGGCGAGCTCCTCGGCCAGCGCCTCGGCCGGCATGGCCATAATCGCGTCGAGCTCGGCGTCCACCTCGGGAATACGCTTTACCTTGAGCTTGCGTACCAGATCACCGCGACACATCACATGTATCGGCTCACGCAGAGCGCACAGGTCATCGAGCGGATTCTTGCGCGTCACCAGGATATCGGCGGCCTTGCCGCACTCGATCGCACCGGTCTCGCCGCCCAGCCCCAGCAGCTCGGCGTTGACTTGCGTAGCCGTATGCAGCGCGAAGGCGTTGCTCACACCGACATACTTGGCAAAATAGGCAACCTCACGCCACATGTCGTACTGCGTCACGAACGGGCAGCTCGAATCTGTGCCAAGGCCCACCTTAACGCCAGCTTCCAGCGCCGCACGAGCACTCTCGATAATGCCCGAGCACACGATGTCGCCGTTCTTCTTTTGCGTGTCAGTCGAATGGGTCTTCCCCGGATCGAGCAACACAAACGGCAGCGCCGGGCTGATCGTGCAGGTAACGCTGGGCGCACGTCCCTCGAGCTGCGTGCCCGCGGCGCCACGGTACAGCTCCAGGATCTCGGGCGTCATCGGGGCACCGTGCTCGATCGTGTCGACCCCGGCCTCAAGCGCGGCCTTCACGCCCTCGGTGCTCTCGACATGAGCCATAACCGGCAGGCCCACCTCGTGCGCCGCCTTGCACGCCGCCGCGGCAACCTCCACCGGCATACGCAGCACGCCCGGCTCGCCCACCTCGGTCGCATCGAACACACCGCCCGTTACGAACAGCTTAATGACGTCGGCGCCGCGCGCATACAGGTCTCGCACCTGCTCGGCTACCTCGACGGGGCTGTTGGCCACCTGGGCGAACAAGCCCGCGCCATGGCCACCCGGCACCGTGGCGCCCGTTCCCGGCGCTACCAGGCGCGGACCCTGATACTTGCCGGCGTCGATAGCGTCGCGCACGGCAATGTCGGCAAACAGCGGGTCGCCCGCGCCGCGCACCGTGGTCACGCCGCTTGCCAGCTGCTGCTGGGCACTGCCCTTGAGGATGCGGCGGACGATGGCACGCCCCACGGGATTATCGAGCTTCTTCATCAGCGCTCCCGCATCGCCGGCCGAGACAGGCTTGCCCGAGCCGCACAGGTGCGCGTGCATATTGATGAGACCGGGCATGAGATACGCCCCTGCCAGATCGATGACCTCGGCACCCGCGGGCGCCTGCGCCACAGCACTCGGCCCCATCCAGGTGATGACGCCGCGCTCAACAGTCACGGCCATATCGGGTTGCGGCTCCATATGCTCCGAACCGTCCAGAATGGTCGCATTGATAAACAACGTGGAACGATCGGCAGATGCCATATCGAGCTCCTCCCTCACGATTAACTTGAACATTTGTCCATTATCACCCAGTGCGGCAGGGTTGCTGCGGACATATCGGTTAACGGAGAAAGGATGAGACACGGAGAACGGAATGCATTGCAGTCCCATCCCAGCGACATCCGGGAAATGTCTAGATCTGTAACAGGTAGACCGGGTTTTAGCAGCCAGATGTTACAGATCGAGATCTTTCGGCACCGCGTCCAACCTTTGTCTCGATCTGTAACAGTTAGAGCGGTTTTTGGCCGTTAGATGTTACAGATTAAGATATTCTCCAGCCCTGTCGTCAAACGTCTAAATCTGTAACAGTTAGACAGGTTTTCGGCCTCTAGATGTTACAGATTGAGATCTTTTAGCGGCAGCCAACCTTCTGTCTCGATCTGTAACAGCTACGAGGCCAAACGGCCCCTTGTTGTTACAGATCGAGACAAACTCGGCAGGAACAACCACATTCGCGTCAGTTGCACCCCTTAGCACCCATACCACTGACGCTTCCATTCCTCAGCCAGATCGGCCCGCTGTGGAATTCCCGCCAGTCTCATCTTTTCAGCCAGGTTCCCCGGGTTCTTGAGTTCGTTAAACGTAAACCGAAGCACCTTATGCCCGAGCATTGTCAGATGAGATTCCCGCTGACGCTCTGCCACGAATGGGTCAACCGACTCCCGACCCTCGCCGCTCTGCAAGGTGTACTTCCCCTTTCCGTCGAGCTCGCCGATGACACACGTCCCGTCCTCGAGCCGCCAAAAATAGTCGACGCGAAACACCTGGCTCGGATCGAGCGGGTCGCGAAACTCCACCTGCAGCTCCGGAACCGGAAAGCCGTACGCAATAAAGAATGCTCGGAACCGAGACTCGCCGCCGTTTTCAAACAGCCCGTCCGCATACGACGCAATCACCTGTGCCCTGCGATACCCTCGCCTGCCCTCGCAATCGGCGCGGAGGCGCTCGCACAAATCCCCACGTGATACGCCTTTCGCCCGCAGTGCAGAATCGGCAATCGCCAACCCGTAGGAGAACGGCGCACGCAGTAGGCAATCCTCCACCGTGCGCCAAAACGACGTCACCCGCACGCCATCAACATGCTCGAGTGCGCCCGCCATCTGCGGACGCAACAACCTGCACCCGCCGCTCAACGCCACCGAACAACCCGTCTTAACAAGAAAACGCGACCCAAGCAGATCATTCGGCACCTCCAGACCCCACAAAAGCGCCGCGTCATAGCCCCAAAACGCCCAATCGGGATGAAACTCTGCAAGCCCTTTGATGGTACGCAGCGTTCGCTCCGCCGGCGTCAGCACACCCCAATCACGTTGAAAGCAGAACAAATACGGCTCGGGTTCCGCGATATCGTCGGTTCCAACATGACGCCGCAGCCACATGAGCTCGGCATTGTCATGCGTTGCGAGCAGCGCACCTTGCTCGGTCGCCTCCGTGAGTCGCGCGAGCATCCTATTCCGCGCCAACGTGTTGCGAGTCGTATGCTTGTGCTTGAAAACGGTATTAGACACTTCCATCACCACCACATCGGACAAATGGACCATCGTCACCGTTGCCTCCGCCGACAAACGTTTCGACCTGTAACAGGAAGACCGATTTTTGGACTGTAGATGTTACAGATTGAGACATCCCCCCCCAGCCAGGTGCCAAACGTCTCGATCTGTACCAGTAAGACGTTCTCCAGGCCCCTAAACGTTACAGATTTAGACAAACCAGCGGCGCCCAAGCATTCGTCTCGATCTGTAACAGATAGACTGGTTTTTGTCCCCAAACGTTACAGATCGAGACAAAAGGGCAGAAGGCAAGGCAGGCGACAACCGCCCATCCTCTACCCCCATTCCTGTTCGTAGATGTTGAGGGACTTTACGTACCGCCCCTGGGCGCCCATGATGTCGCGGACCAGACGCAAGAAGAAGCTGATGCACGAGGTGTCAAAGCCGTCCTGCAGATCCTCGGGATGCACCGCACCCGGTCCGTCGACCGCCGTGTCGTTCAGGCGCGCGATGTCATACAGGTAGAGCTGCCCCGCCGTAAGCCAGACATCGTCGACGCAGGCGAGGCGCACCGCAATCGCGCCGTCGTTCCAATGCTCCTTCTGCACGATATGCGGGTCGTAGACATCAAAGCGATGATCGGTGCGCGTGTCCTTCAGCACGACCATGCCGGACGCAGGATTCTTGTCCAAAATGCCAAAGCGCGAGAAATACTGCGTGTCGCGTACCTGCTCGAGCCGCTTGAGCGAGGCAGGCGAAAGCGATGCCGGCGGCTCGTCAACATATAGCTCGAGCAGCGTTTTGCCATGGCGATAGGGGCGCTCAAACAGCAGCCAATCGGTAAACGCCATGTTGTAGGCCATGATTTCGTTTTGAGAAGGCCCCTCGCAATAGCTGAGCCACGGGTCGACAATGACCTCGAACTGTTCGCGTGCCGGCTCCAGGAATTGAAACTTCCGCAGCATCCAAAAGTGAGCCATGTCGGCAATATCGTTGCCGACGGCTTCAGCAAGCTCTGCTCGGTCAAAAGCGTGGTCAGTCATGGCATCCTCCTCAAACTGATGGACCTCAATTTGAGCTTACGAGGAGGGTGGGCAGCCACGACCAGCGCGGGCAAAATAGGCCTCCGGCTGCAAACCAGATGCTGACCAAACACTTGACGAAAAGCTTGACCGAAAATGCGCACCGCAACAAAACCGCAGGCAAACATAGACGGCCAACCCGCCCTTTTGAGCCAGATGCCCGCAGCCACCACAGAAACAACAGGTGACCACAGCCCAAGAAGTCGACAAATGAACACCCGCACGTCGACAAACGAGCAAACTGCTCGCAAATCCGCAAGGAGTGTCCCCGAATGCCGGCACAAAAGGAACGTCCCTAACTGTCGGCACTTAGGGACGTTCCTTTTGTGCCGGCAGTTAGGGACAGCCCTTGCCGATTCGATTGTTGAATATCTCCGTGACTACTTTACAGTTCCAGTGCCTCGGCAACCTCGGCAGCGCAGGCGAGGGCATCGGCCATGGCACTCACCACGAGCGAGCTGCCGTTGCGGGCGTCGCCGGCCACATACACCGGCGCGGCATCCGCAGCAACGCCATCCACGCGGGCCGCGAGGTGCGAGCCCTCGGCAGCCATCACCGGCAGCGGACGACCAGCGGTGGCAACAGGCACGCTCACCACATCGAACACGCCATGCTCGGGACCCGTAAAGCCACAGGCGATGAGCACCAGCTGCGCCGGCACCTCGTGCTCGGAGCCCGCAATGCGTTCGGGCTTGCCGGCCGACCAATCTAGATCGACTACGCGCAGACCCGCGGCCGCGCCCTTCTTGTCCAGCAACACCTCGAGGGTATCCACACCCCAGGCGCGCATCTCGCCACCCATGGCGGCAATGGCCTCTTGCTGGCCATAGTCGGTCTTCTTCACATTGGGCCACTGCGGCCAGGGGTTGCTCGCCGTACGCTTATCGGGCGCCGCCGGCAAGAACTCAAACTGACGCACGCTGCGCGCGCCCTGACGTACGGCGGTACCCACGCAGTCGTTGCCCGTATCGCCACCGCCAATGACCACAACGTCCAGGCCGCGCGCGTCAATAGCGGGCTCGCCGCCGTCGAGTACCGACACAGTCGAAGCCGTCAGGTAATCCACGGCATACACCACGCCCGGGGCATCCACATTCGTAGCCGAAAGACCGCGGGGCGCACGAGCACCAGCAGCCACCACAACGGCGTCAAAGCCATTGAGCTTGGCTGCCACCGCAGGGTCCGTCACATCGGCGCTCAGCTCAAAGACGATACCCAGCTCGCGCATGAGCGCCACGCGACGCTCGACCACGGACTTCTCGAGCTTCATGTTGGGAATGCCGTACATGAGCAGGCCGCCCGGGCGGTCGTCACGCTCAAACACCGTCACGCGGGCACCGCGACGCGCGAGCTCCCACGCAGCCACCAGGCCAGCCGGGCCAGAACCAACCACGGCGACCGAGGGCGCGTCCTCCCCCGCCGGCTCAAAGCGACGCGGACCGCCATTTGCCCATTCGTGGTCGCTGATCGCACGTTCGTTGTCATGGATCGTCGTGGGCTGGCCATCGACCGAACCCAGGTTGCACGCGGCCTCGCACAGCGCCGGGCACACACGACTCGTGAACTCGGGCATGGGCGAGGTGAGCGACAGACGCTCGGCAGCCTCGTCCCAGCGGCCGCGGTACACCAGCTCGTTCCACTCGGGAATCAAGTTGTGCAGCGGGCAGCCGCTCGGACGTGCCTTGCCAAAGCTCGCGCCCATCTGGCAAAACGCCACGCCGCACATCATGCAGCGGCTCGCCTGGGCGCGACGTGCGTCGTCATCGAGCTCCACATACAGGGGATCAAAATCATGACTGCGCTCCTCCACGGGACGCAGCTCGTGGGTCACGCGATCGATATCAAGAAAAGCACCGGGCTTACCCATGGCACTTACGCCTCCTTCTTGGTCGAAGCAACAGGGCTGGCAGCCACGGACGCAGCGCCCGCAGCACCGCCCGCAGCATCGAAGCGAGCGAGATCCGCAGCGCTCGCGCGACCGGTCACGATGTCAAACGCCAGCTCCTCTGCCTGCGCATGCGTCTTGCCGACGGCCTCGGCGGCGGCGACAATCGCCAGCACACGCTCGTACTCGGTCGGAATGACCTTCACGAAGTGCTTGCTCATCGTCTCAAAGCTGTAGAGCAGCTTGATGCCGCGCGGGCTCTGCGTCGCGTCCACGTGCTCCTGGATGAGCTCGCGAATCTGTGCCAGCTCGCCGGCCGTCGGGGCCTTGAGCTCCACGCTCTCGTGGTTCACGCGGGCACTGAGCGTGCCGTACTGGTCAAAGACATAGGCCACGCCACCCGTCATACCGGCGGCGAAGTTCTGCCCGACCTCGCCCAAGATGAGCGCCAGACCGCCCGTCATGTACTCGCAGCCATGGTTGCCGCAGCCCTCGACCACCACGGTGGCACCGGAGTTGCGCACGCCAAAGCGCTGGCCTGCCAGACCGTTAATGAAGCCGCGGCCGCTCGTGGCGCCAAAGAACGCAACGTTGCCCACGATGATGTTCTCGTCGAACTTGTAGGTCGCATGCGGGTTGGGGCGCACCGACACCTCGCCGCCCGAAAGGCCCTTTCCAAAGTAGTCGTTGGCGTCGCCGCACACGTTGAGCGTAATGCCGCGCGGCAGGAACGCGCCAAAGCTCTGACCGGCCGAACCATCGCAATCGACGGTGATGGAGCCGGCGGGCAAGCCCTCGGGATGTGCCTTGGTCACCGCGTTGCCCAGGATGGTGCCCACGCAACGGTTGACGTTGGCGATATCGGCGCGGAAGCGAATCGGACGCAGGTGCGCACGGGCATCGGCCGTATAGGGCACGAACAGCGTGGAGTCGAGCGTCTTGTCGAGCTCGCTGTCCGCGGCCATCTGCGGCAGGAAGTGACGACCGTCGGCACCCGGGATATGGGCACCGAACTCGCAGGTCGCGCTCGCCAGCACGGGCGACAGATCGAGCAGGTTGGCCTTACGGTTGCCCGGGACCTCAATCTGGCGCAAGCACTCGGGATGGCCGACCATCTCGTCGACGGTGCGGAAGCCCAGGCTCGCCATGACCTCGCGCAGTTGCTCGGCAACAAAGAGCATAAAGTGCTCGACGTGTTCGGGCTTGCCGCGGAAGCCGCGACGCAGGCGGCAGTTTTGCGTGGCGATGCCGGCGGGGCAGGTATCCTGCTGGCAGTCGCGCTGCATGAGGCAGCCCATCGAGATGAGCGGCATGGTCGCAAAGCCAAACTCCTCGGCGCCCAGCAGGCAGGCGACGGCAACATCGGTGCCGTCCATGAGCTTGCCGTCGGCCTCGAGCACCACGCGCGAGCGCAGGCCGTTTTGCAGCAGCGTCTGCTGGGCCTCGGCAAGGCCAAGCTCCAGCGGCAGACCGGCGTGCCAGATCGAATCGCGAGCAGCGGCACCCGAGCCGCCATTGTGGCCGCTGATCAAGATCTTGTCGGCAGCGCCCTTGGCCACACCGGTTGCGATGGTGCCGACGCCGGCCTCGCTGACCAGCTTGACCGACACGCGTGCGCCAGGGTTGGCGTTCTTAAGGTCAAAGATGAGCTCGGCCAGGTCTTCGATGGAGTAGATGTCGTGATGCGGCGGAGGCGAGATCAGGCCGATGCCGGGCGTAGACTGACGGACCTCGGCAATCCAGGGGTAGACCTTCTTGCCGGGCAGGTGGCCACCCTCGCCGGGCTTGGCGCCCTGGGCCATCTTGATCTGAATCTCGAAGGCGCTGCACAGGTAGCGGCTCGTCACGCCAAAGCGCGCACTTGCCACCTGCTTGATCGCGGAGTTCTTGGAATCACCGTTAGCCAGCGGGGTCTCGCGACGCGGGTCCTCACCGCCCTCGCCGGAGTTGGAACGGCCGTGCAGGCGGTTCATGGCGATGGCCATGCACTCGTGCGCCTCTTTGCTGATGGAGCCATACGACATGGCGCCGGTGTTAAAGCGGCGGACGATGTTGAGTGCGGGTTCGACCTCGTCGAGTGCCACCGGAGTGCGACCGCTGGCATCAAAGTCCAGCAGGTCGCGCAGGCGCACGGCGCGGCCGGTGCGGTGCAGGCGGGCGCTGTACTCCTTAAAGGTGTCGTAGCTGTCCTCACGGCAGGCGGTCTGCAGCAAGTAGACAGTCTGCGGATCGATGAGGTGATCCTCGCCGCCGAGCGGGCGCCACTTGGTCAGACCCAGTGTGGGCAGCTGATCGGGAGCCGGGCTCTTAAGGATAGCGAGCGCGGCGTCGTAGCGCTCGTTTTGCTCGCACTCAACGTCCTCGACACCCATACCGCCCACACGGCTCACCGTGCCGGCGAAGTACGCGTTGACGAACTCCGGCGTAAAGCCCACGGCCTCGAAGATCTGCGCCGAATGGTAGCTCTGCACCGTGGAGATGCCCATCTTGGACATGATGGAGACGATACCGGCGGTCGCAGCCTTGTTGTAGTTGGCGATGCCCTGCTCGGCCGTCACGTCCAGGTCGCCGCGTGCCGCCAGATCGCGGATGCACGCATGTGCGTTGTACGGATAGATGCCGCTCGCGGAGTAGCCCACCAGTGCCGCAAAGTCGTGCGGGGACACGGCGTCGCCGCACTCCACCACGATGTCGGCAAAGGTACGCACGCCAGCGCGAATCAGGTGGTTGTGCACACAGCCCACGGCGAGCAGCGACGGCACGGGCACCTCGCCCGCAGCGGCACGATCGCTCAACACCACAATGTTCACGCCGTCGCGGACCGCAGCCTCAACGTCCTCGGCAAGCTGTTTGAGCGCAGCCTGCAGCGCGCCCTCGCCGGCATCGCGGCGGTAGACGGCACGGAAACGACGGGTCTTAAAGCCAACACGGTCGATGGCACAGATATGCTCGAGCTCTTCCTCGTTGAGCAATGGGCGCTCCAAGCGCACCAGCTGACAGGCCGTGCGGGAATCCTCGAGCAGGTTGCCGTGGTTGCCCAGGTAGAGCGTGGTCGAAGTCACCATGTGCTCGCGCAGGGCATCGATCGGAGGATTCGTGACCTGAGCGAACAGCTGATAGAAGTAGTCAAAGAACGAACGCGTCTTCTTGGACAGGCAGGCCAACGGCGCATCGATACCCATCGAGGCGAGCGGGGCCTTGCCCTGCTGGGCCATGGGGCGCACGACCTCGTCAACATCATCCCAGTGATAGCCGAGCTTGGCCATGCGCACGGCGGCGGGCACCTCGGCATCCTCGGCGGGCGCGGGCGCGGCGGGCTCATCGAGCGCGTCGACGGTCAGTGTCTCCTCGGCAATCCAGTCGCGGTAGGGCTTCTCCTTGGCATAGCGGGCGCGCAGCTCGTCGTTGTAGATCACGCGGCCGCGGGCAAAATCGACCTCGAGCATCTGGCCCGGTCCCAGGCAGCCGCTCGTCAGGATGTTCTCGGGGCTCACCTCGATGGTGCCCACCTCGCTTGCCAGCATAAAGCGGCCATCGCGCGTCACGTAGTAGCGGGCGGGGCGCAAGCCGTTGCGGTCGAGGGCGGCGCCCAGCGTGCGACCGTCGGTAAAGGCGATGGCCGCCGGGCCGTCCCAGGGCTCCATGAGCATGGACTGGTAAGCGTCGTAGGCGCGGCGCTCCTCACTCAGGCTATCGTTGTGGTCCCACGGCTCGGGCAGCAACATGGACGCGGCACGCGTGAGCGGGCGACCGTTCATGACCAAGAATTCGAGCACGTTGTCCAGAATCGCGGAGTCGGAACCCTCGCGGTTGATGATGGGCATCACGCGCTCAAGATCGTGCTGCAGCACGGGGCTGTACAGGTTGGGTTCGCGGGCGCGAATCCAGTTGACGTTGCCCTTGAGGGTGTTGATCTCGCCGTTATGGATGATAAAGCGGTTGGGGTGCGCACGCTCCCAGCTGGGCGTGGTGTTGGTGGAGTAGCGCGAGTGGACGAGCGCCACGGCCGTTTTGACGGCGGCGTCGTTGAGGTCGATGAAGAAGCGGCGCATCTGCGTGGCGACCAGCATGCCCTTGTACACGATGGTGCGCGAGCTCATGGAGCACACGTAGAAGATCTTGTCTCGCAGGGCAAACTCGGCATCGGCCTTCTTTTCGATGGTGCGGCGGCACACGTACAGGCGACGCTCAAAGGCATCGCCGGCGGGCGTGTCGTCCGGACGGCCCAGGAAGGCCTGCAGGATAGTGGGCATGCAGGCGCGGGCCGTCTCGCCCAGGTCGTGCGGGTCGACGGGCACCTCGCGCCAAAAGAGCAGCGGCACGCCGGCCTCGGCACAGCCCTCCTCAAACACGCGGCGGGCATCCTCTACGCCCTTGTCGTCCTGCGGGAAGAACAGCATGGCCACGCCATAGTCGCCCTCTGCCGGCAGAATCTGACCGCACTTTTGAGCCTCTTTACGGAAAAAGTGATGCGGAACCTGGAACAGGATGCCAGCGCCATCGCCGGTATTCTTCTCGAGTCCCGTGCCGCCGCGGTGCTCCAAGTTGACCAGAATGGACAGTGCGTCGTCCAGAATCTGGTGATGGCGCTCACCGTTGATATCGGCAAGCGCGCCGATGCCACATGCATCGTGGTCGAATTCGGGGCGATAAAGGCCCTGCTGCTGAGCGGAATCTGCCTGCATCGCGATCCTCCCCTAGATATTTAGACAGTCAGTTGAATAGGCATAGTAGGAGCATCGTCGGCCCGTTGTGTTTCCCACCCGTTTCGAAACAATCGCGTAACGCACGCCCTACGAGTGGACACCGCCGACCTCAAGGGCGACAACATAGGCCCCAAGTTCGGCCTGTTAGCTCACCACTTCAAACATCTCAATCTGTAACATGAAGGGCCGGTTTTGGCGGTCAGCTGTTACAGATCGAGATTTTCCATAGGACCATTTCTTCCTGTCTTGATCTGTAACACCTAGGCCCAATTTCCATCCCTAGTTGTTACAGATCGAGACATTTCGGCAGCCCCCCTTCACCATCCCATTCAAATACAACAATTTTGTTAGTCTCGGTTAACTTTTAAGCCTAAAACGGGTATCCTTTGCGGCGTCAAGCAAACGGCACGCACACCGTGCCAGATCAAGGAGGCCCCTATGGCGCACCAAGCAGACCAGCAGACGATGCAACTCGTCCTCATCCGTCACGGAGAGTCCGAGTGGAACAAGCTCAACCTGTTCACCGGCTGGACCGATGTTGAGCTCACCGACACGGGCCGCGAAGAAGCCGCAGCAGGCGGTCGAGCCCTCAAAGAAGCCGGTTTCGACTTTGACGTCTGCTACACTTCGCGCCTCAAGCGCGCGATCCACACCCTCAACATCGTGCTCGGCCAAATGGATCGCGAGTGGCTGCCCGTCATCAAATCCTGGAAGCTCAACGAGCGCCACTACGGAGCGTTGCAGGGTCTCAACAAGGCCGATGCCGCGGCGGAGCACGGCGACGAGCAGGTGCTCATCTGGCGCCGCTCCTTCGATATCTGCCCGCCGGCACTCGAGCCGAACGACGCGCGCGATCCCCACACCCAGGAGCAATACCGTGATGTCGCGCCCGATCAGCTGCCCTATACCGAATGCCTCAAGGACACGATCGCCCGCGCCTGGCCCTATTTCGAAGACGAGATTCGCCCCCAGATGCTCGCCGGCAAGCGCGTACTCATCGCCGCACACGGCAACTCCCTGCGCTCACTCGTCATGAAGCTCGAGCACCTCACGCCCGAGGAGATCCTCAAGGTCAACATCCCCACCGGCGTGCCGCTCGTCTACACCTTCGATACCGATTTCAATGTCCTCGACAAGCGCTACATCGGCGACCCGGCGACCATCGCCGCCAAGATCGACGCCGTGGCCAATCAGGGCAAAGCGCACAAGTAGCCCCAACCCAAATCCGACGCGTGGCGCCGCACGACCCAGATGCGACGTCACGCCGCCCATACGCAGGAGCGCACCATGCTCAACCATCTCAAACAACACTTTGGCTCCCGACGCACCGGTGGTCACGGAGGCCTAGACATTGCGCGGCATATCGGCCCCGGGCTGCTCGTGACCGTCGGCTTTATCGACCCGGGCAACTGGGCCTCCAATATGGCCGCGGGCTCGCAGTTTGGCTACGCGCTGCTGTGGATCGTCACGCTGTCCACGATTATGCTCATCGTGCTGCAGCACAACGCGGCGCACTTGGGCATCGCCACGGGCGCCTGCCTTGCCGAGGCCACGACCCGCTTTCTCCCCCGCATCGTGGGACGCGCGGTGCTCGGCAGCGCCTATCTCGCGACTATCGCCACCGCCATGGCCGAAGTCCTGGGCGGCGCGATTGCCCTTCAAATGCTCTTTGGGCTGCCCGTGCGTGCGGGCTGCGTCATCGTGGCGGCAGTATCGATGGCGATGCTCATGACGAACTCC
The DNA here is from genome assembly GCF_003436395.1 of Collinsella sp. TM06-3. Classification (NCBI taxonomy): domain Bacteria; kingdom Bacillati; phylum Actinomycetota; class Coriobacteriia; order Coriobacteriales; family Coriobacteriaceae; genus Collinsella; species Collinsella sp. TM06-3. The sequence goes on from NZ_QSPG01000003.1 coordinate 155,482, forward strand.
TACAAGCGAGCCGAACGCTGGATCATCGCCTTCGTAGGCGTGGTAGGACTCTCGTTTTTGGCCGAGCTTGCACTAGTCAAGGTCGACTGGCCGCAAGCCGCCGCAAGCTGGATCACGCCCAGTATGCCCACTGGCTCTGCCGCGATTATCGTGAGCGTTCTGGGTGCGGTCGTTATGCCACACAACCTTTTTCTGCACTCCGAGGTCATCCAATCCATGCACTTCGAAGGCCAAGGCGAGCAGGTTATCGAAGAGCGTCTGCGCTACGAGCTCTTCGACACGCTCTTTTCGATGGGCGTGGGCTGGGCAATCAACTCGGCCATGGTCATCCTGGCCGCAACGACCTTCTTTGCGCACGGCATGGTCGTAGACGACCTCGCCGTCGCAGCGGCCACGCTCTCCCCCATCTTGGGCCCGGCGAGCTCGACCATCTTTGCGGTAGCGCTGCTGTTTGCGGGCCTCTCGAGTAGTGTGACGGCGGGCATGGCGGCGGGCACCATCACCGCGGGCATGTTCGACGAGGAATACGACATCCACGACCGACATTCCTCGGTCGGGGTGGCGGCCTGTTTCGCCGGAGCAGTGGCGGCGTGCCTGGTCGTTCCAAATCCTTTTGAAGGTCTCATCTGGAGTCAGGCGCTGCTGTCGCTTCAGCTGCCGATTACGGTCTTTGTGCTCATACGGCTCACCAGCTCACGCCGCGTCATGGGCAAATATGCCAATTCGCGCCCGCTCAACGCGCTGCTCGTAGGGATCGGTGCCATCGTGACGATTCTCGATGTCGTGTTGTTGACAGGGATGTAATGGGGCGGGGCACCTACTCAGGCAAACGTCTCGATCTGCAACATCTAGACCCGCTTTCGATGTCTAGATGTTACAGATTGAGATCTTCTGCCGGACGGTTTTGGTTTGTCTCGATATGTAACAAGTGGGCCCAATTTCCACCGTTAGATGTGGCGGGTTAAGACAAAAGGTCGGCCGGACTCACAACAGACAGGATCGGCCAACAGCAACCGTGATCCCTTGGGGGCGGAGGAAAAGGGCCCCGGCCGAGAATTCGACCGAGGCCCTTGGACAGAGCTATGTTCGGCTTTCGCCGTGTGTCTGCGAGCTACTCCTCGACGAGCTCAAACTGATCGGGACCGACGCCGCACACCGGGCACACATAATCCTCGGGCAGCTCGGGCGTATCGACCTCAACCTCGTAACCGCAAACGACGCACACGAACTTATACGTCTTCTTCTCCTCAGCCATGATGTTCTCCTCTCAAACGCGACTGGTGATGTACTTCATTTATCAGTATAGATTCTCAATAATATAATGCAAGTACTTTTAAAACATTTCTAGCCTTGATACGAGGACGCCCTTGATTATCGACTTTATCCGAACACCTCCCACATTC